>CAZQEF010000079.1:0-6993 GCA_964592325.1 uncultured Treponema sp.
GCCGGTATTGACCGGGATAGAATTTAATGATCCCCGGGACGGGATGCGTCTCCATGAACAGCTTACTCCTCTTTTGAAACAGCTTAAGGAGATGGAATCACGGAATTCTGTGTTGTTATCCTCTGTTTCCGAGATTAAAATAGTTCCAAAGGCATATGGAGGATATGATCTTGTGATCTATCCGGTTCATCTTCCGGTTCGGGTTAAAACTGACAGGGCGTTGAACGAAGACGCATTACAGTATATGATGCTGGTGCTGGATGTTGTTCAGGATATGGAACTGGATGTTGAAGAAATTGATATCCGTTCCGGGACCGTGGCATACCGGCCAAGGGGGGATGTACTTTGAGTGACGCCGTTGTTGGACTGGATATCGGTACAAGCCGGATACGCGCTGTAATCGGGGAAATCTCGGAAAACGGTGTTATGCAGATAACCGGTGTCGGGACCAGTCCGTCCAACGGGTTGCGCAAGGGTGTTGTTGTCAATATTGAAAATACGGTTCGCGCCGTATCCCAGGCGGTAGAAGCCGCCGAAATGATGAGCGGCATAGAAGTGACCCACTGCATGATCGGTGTTGGCGGGACTCATATTGACGGACTAAACTCACGCGGTGTTGTCGCTGTTACCGGAAAGGGACGCGATAACCGCGAAATCGGCAATGATGACATATCCCGGGTAATTGATGCAGCTAAAGCAGTGGTTATTCCCATGGATCGCCAGGTGCTGCATGTCATTCCCCAGTCATATATCGTGGATGAACAGCGGGGAATCAAGGATCCCCGGAACATGATCGGTGTTCGCCTTGAAGCGGAGGTGCATATAATCACCGGTTCGGTTACTTCGGTACAGAACATGGTCAAGTGCGTCAACCGGTCGGCGCTTGAAGTGGACGCATATATGCTCCATTCGCTCGCGTCAGTCCAGTCGGTAATGACTGAAGAAGAAAAAGAACTCGGCTCGATACTCATAGATATTGGCGGCGGAACAACTGATGTGCTGGTCATGGCAGATGGCGCTCCGCTGCTTACCGCTGTACTTCCGGTCGGTGGTATACAGGTAACCGGTGATGTATCAATCGTAAAAGGCATTTCAGTGGAAACTGCCGAACGAATAAAACTTGATACCGGCTGTTGCTGGATGCCGCTCATAGAAGAAAATGAGGAAGTCATACTTCCCGGTGTCGGCGGGCGTCCGCCGGTAGTTATCCCCAGAAGCGAAATCTGTGAAATAATCCAACCGCGTATGGAAGAAATATTCACCATGATTCGGGACAGAATTGCACCCGTTACCAGGAATCGTCAGCTTTCCGGAAACGTTATTGTAACCGGCGGCGGGGCGCTTATGCCCGGCGTGGTCGAGCTTGCGGGTGAAGTATTCAATACACAAGCGGTACGGATCGGTATTCCCGGGAACCTAGGCGGTTTGACCGGTGAGTACCGCAGTCCGGATTATGCCACGGTTATCGGACTGGTTCTGTCGCAGTATGAGCAGATGAAAAGCAGGAATCAGGGCGTTTCTGCCGCCGAGAAAATGGAAAAACCGATGCTGGGCCGTATTAAAGGCTGGCTGAAAGAATTTTTTTAGACAAACAATGGGGACATGCCGTCCGTGAATCATGGGGGAGGGGAACACTATGAATTTTGAAGTAATGAATCATCAGGAGATAAATCCAACCGTAATCAAGGTTGTTGGTGCGGGCGGTGGCGGTTCCAATGCGGTGAACCGCATGATGGAATGTGGTTTGCAGAATGTTGATTTCATCGTTGCCAATACTGATGTACAGGCACTGAATTATTCAAACGCGCCGACAAGGCTGGCCATCGGATCAAAACTGACCGGCGGTCTCGGTGCCGGGGGGAAACCCCAGGTTGGGGAGCAGGCCGCTGTCGAAGATACTGAAATGATTGCAAATGCGCTTCGTGGCTCGGATATGGTCTTTGTGACTGCAGGCATGGGCGGTGGTACCGGCACCGGTGCTGTTCCGGTAATTGCACAGATTGCCCGTGAACAGGGCGCATTGACTGTCGGCGTCGTTACAAAGCCATTTGATTTTGAAGGAAGCGTAAAACAAAAACTGGCTGAGGACGGAATAGAAAAACTCCGCAAGTCAGTGGATACTCTTATCGTAATACCCAATCAGCATCTGCTCAAGCTGGTAGACCGGAAGACGCCCATCAAACAGGCGTTTATTATGGCAGACGATGTTCTCCGGCAGGCCGTACAGGGTATTTCAGATCTCATTACCGTTCCCGGTATCATCAACATCGACTTTGCCGATGTCAAGACAACCATGGAAGGCCAGGGAGACGCAATCATGGGCATCGGAACCGGCGAAGGTGATAACCGGGCGGTCGATGCTGCAACAAACGCCATAAATAATCCCCTCCTTGAGGATTCTCATATAGAAGGCGCAAATCATATCCTGATCAATATTACCGGCAGCGAAGACATGACGCTCATGGAGATTGAGGAAATCGTAAAGATTGTTACGGCAAACGCCGATCCCGATGCATTGATTATTTACGGAACAGCTACGGACAATACACTGGGGGACCGCATCAGTGTAACGGTTATTGCAACCGGTTTTATCACGTCAAAATATCAGATAGCGCTTGATCGTAGCTTTCTCCACAACTCATCCGCAAATGAAAAAGCAGCTTCCGGTGGAGAATTCCTTTCCGGCTCCGAGTGGAAACAGCTCAATGAACGTACCCCAAAGCCGGTTACCGGACTTGGGACCCGAAACGGTGCCGGTAGTACGTCTGCGCCGGTTTCCGTATCCGCTTCGCGTGATGATCTTGATACGCCAACCGTCGTACGCCTGCAACAGCAGAAGGCAGAAAACTGAAGTCGTTACTGGAGCGAAAATTCCATGCGTATCTGTTGACCGGTGAGGCGCGGGCGAAACTCACCGCGTTAACCTACCTCCAGACGATATCCCTTTTTGTTGCCTGGTGTGAAGAGTCGGATGTCAGTATCGAGCAGGCAACCACCCGTGATTGCATCAGTTTTATTCTTGACCGGAGTGCGTCAGGAATATCAGGAAAGACCGCGGCAAAGGACATTGCCGCGCTCCGTTCTTTTTTCCGGTATCTCATGATTGAGCGTCTCCGGGATGACAACCCCGCCGAACTGCTTGAATCGCCGGTACGGGAAAGATCTTTACCGCTTGTTCTCACAACCGATCAGATTGAGTTGTTCCTTTCAACCATTTCCCTTGATAAACCGGTAGGAATACGCGACCGGGCGCTTTTCGAACTTATTTATTCCTGCGGGCTTCGCGTCAGTGAGGCAGTTACGCTCTCTCTCGATGATATCTATCATGACGAACAGATGATACTGGTACGGGGGAAGGGTGGAAAAGAACGATTTGTGCCGTTTGGCACCAAGGCTCGTGAATGGCTCACACTGTATCTTGCCGATGCGCGAAAGGTTCTGGTGAAAAGCAGACCGGTACAGGCTGTATTTGTGAACTATCGTGGTCAACGGATTACCAGAAAAGGAATCTGGAAACGATTCAATGAGATCTGCATGCAGGCGGGAATAACTGCCAGGATACATACTCTCCGGCATTCGTTCGCGACACATATGCTTTCCGGTGGAGCAGATCTGCGGTCAGTTCAGGAATTGCTCGGCCATTCCGATGTTTCAACTACCCAGATATATACTCATGTGGAAGAAAGCGCCCTTCATGAGTATCATCGGGAAGTATTTGACAATTTCGGGCCGGAAAACGATATTTGACGCATAATACGTCTGGAGGAACGATATGAATAAACTGGTACTGTCAGCTGGAATAATTCTTGTCTTTGCCATGCTCATGACATCATGCGGTCCGAATACCGCGGTGGTGAGGCGGATACAGTCCCTTGAAGAGGGGGTGGACAGTCCAACTACCATTGAAGAGCTCACCGAAGCAATCGACAAATATCAGCACCGTATCGAGGACGTACTCAACGCAGATATCAGAATCGGGATATGGTACAAGATACTGGCTACACGCTATCTTGATAACAAGATGTACGGCAAGGCGCTCGATAACTTCAGAACTGCCGTTGAGTATTATCCCACCAATCAGAATTTGTATTACTACGTGGGATTGTGCGCAGGATATATGGCAAAAAGCGCGCTCGACTATGAGCTGACCGGAACCAATCGTGAACAGGCGCGGTATTATGAGCTTTCAGAAAGCGCCTATAAAAGGGCCATAGAACTTGAACCGCGGTATGTCCGGGCACTCTATGGCCTTTCCGTTCTCTATGTGTTTGAACTGGGCAGACCGCAGGACGCAATTCCCCATCTTGAAAAAATCATGGAAATTGAAAAACGGAATATCGATGCCATGTTCATCTATGCCCGCGCATTATATGAAACCGGCGAGTATGATGCCTCGGTGGAAATTTATGACCGTATCATTGATGAAACACGTGATGATGCAACCAAGGGGCGCGCAGAAGAGAACAAGGCTTTTGTCCTGGGACAGGCATATGGACAAAACTAGACTCGCTCTTGTGCTTGCAGACTGTCCTTTCCTGAAATGCCGGGAAAAAGAACTGCTTTCCGGCAAACTTGACAATAGTGAATCCCTTACAGTACTTTCAATAGAAGATATTTCGCAAATCGTGCGTCGGCCGTTGCGGTCAATCCGGTGGCGTCCGCATGAGATTGAAGAAAAGCTTGAGCGGGCACTGTCCCTGATACATCGATACGGGATTGGTATGGTTACGGTTGATTCACCGGAGTATCCTCCCGTATTGCGGGAACTTCATGAACCACCGTTTGCATTGTTCTGGCGCGGAACCCTGCCGGACCCGGAGATACCAACGGTTGCCATTGTGGGGACCCGCTCTCCTTCCGGAAACGGGGCAAGGAGTGCCGAGCGGCTTGGCCGTGAATTTGCCGAACTTGGTTTTCCGGTGGTTTCCGGCCTGGCAAGGGGTATTGACGCATTTGCTCATCGGGGAACGGTTCTTTCCCGTGGGAGAGCAGTGGCGGTTCTTGCCTGCGGTCTTGAGCGGATATATCCCGGGAGTAACCGTGTGCTTGCAGGGAAAATAATGGAAACAGGCGGATGCCTTGTCGGGGAATATCTTCCCGGCGAAGAGCCGCTCAGGTTTCATTTTCCGCAGCGAAACCGTCTCATATCCGGCCTGTCCCGGGCGGTTATTGTCGTAGAAGCACCGGAAAAATCGGGAGCGCTGATAACCGCTGATTTTGCGCTTGAACAGGGACGGGACCTCTTCGTTGTAAGAGAGACACTCCGTTCCCCACGGGGAATCGGTACACGAAATCTCAATGAGCAGGGATCGCCTGCCATTGATACAGCACGGGATATACTTTCCGTATGGGGTTATTCCGATGCGGATATCCCGGTAATGGCTGCTTCACGGCGCCGTGGGGCGAATTTGATGTTTCCCGCACAACATGGTGGACAGGGCGATTTCGTATTTGAAAAAGGGTCTGCAGGTAAAGACCGGAAGAAACTATGAGGAGTACTGATTATGGCTTCCAGGACAACCGCTGCTAAGAAGAAAAAAGAAGCGAAAAAGAAGCTGGTAATAGTGGAATCGCCGGCAAAGGCGAAAACTATTGAAAAATATCTGGGTAAGGGTTTTATGGTCAAAGCGTCGATGGGCCATCTCATTGATCTGCCCAAGTCACGCATTGCCATCAATGTCGAGGATAATTTTGTTCCTGAATACATAACTGTCCGCGGACGTGCAAAGCTTTTAAAAGAACTCCAGACAGATGCCAAAAAATCGTCAGAAGTGTTGCTCGCAAGTGATAATGACCGTGAGGGAGAGGCCATTGCCTGGCATTTGCGTAATTCCATTTTGTCAAAGTACGATGTTCCGGTGCACCGGATCGTGTTTAATGAAATTACACCGCAGGCAATAAAGGAAGCGATCAAACATCCCATGGATATTGATGAATCAAAAGTCAATGCCCAGAAAGCACGCCGGGTTCTTGATCGTCTGGTCGGGTACAACCTTTCCCCGCTCTTGTGGAAAAAGGTAAAAAACGGTCTTTCGGCCGGACGTGTACAGTCGGTCGCGCTGCGTCTTATCTGTGAGCGGGAAAAGGAAGTTGAAAGCTTTATTCCGGAAGAGTACTGGACTCTCGACGCTGATTTTAAACGGGGAAAAACGGAGTTTTCCGCCCAGCTGGTGCAGTACCGGGATGTAAAAACGGAAATGAAAAATGAAGCTTCGGTGCAGCAAATTGTTTCGGATATCGAAGGAAAGCCCGCTACAGTCATTGAAACCAAAGCCCAGGAAAAAACGATTCGCCCCAAGCCTCCGTTTACCACTTCAAAGCTTCAGCAGATGGCCGCAAACCGTTTGGGATATACTTCAAAAAAGACCATGCAGATTGCCCAGCAGCTGTATGAAGGAATTACCATGGGTTCCACCCGTGTCGGACTCATAACTTATATGCGTACCGATTCGGTGCGTATTTCCGCGACGGCTCTCGATGAGGTACGTTCATGGATTGGCGAGAAGTATCCTGCAGAACTGCCTCCCCAGGCAAACGAGTATTCCGTGGGGAAAAAGGCACAGGATGCGCATGAGGCAATCCGTCCTACCTATTCGGCGTATACACCGGACTATGTAAAGGAATACCTTACCCGCGATCAGCTGCGCCTGTACAGTATAATCTGGGAGCGATTTGTATCGAGTCAGATGACCAATGCACGCAGCCGAACAACCAGCACCGATATCGGCATCGGTGATGCCGTATTCAGGGTGTCTTCTACGCGAATCGTCGAGAAGGGTTTTTATCAGGTTATCAAGACCCTTGCAGCAAAGGAAGATCGTGAAAAACCGATACCGGAATTGAAGGAGGGTGATCAGCTTGATCTTCTTGCCTTCCGCCCTGAACAGCATTTTACCCAGGGTCCGGCGCGATTCACCGACGCGTCCATTGTCAAGACGCTGGAAGAGAAAGGTATCGGACGGCCGTCTACGTATGCGCCAATCATATCCGTAC
>CAZQEF010000080.1:0-6985 GCA_964592325.1 uncultured Treponema sp.
TACTGGATACCGTACGTCGATCCGACTTCTTCATCCGCGACAAAAAGGAGCTTGATGGTGTACTCCGGCACGATGCCGTTCTCAACAAAGGCCAGGGCGGCAAAGACCGACGAAACGAGTCCCTGCTGATTGTCTTCCACGCCGCGGCCGAATATCTTTCCGTCCTTTTCGACGAGCGTCCAGGGATCGTTCTCCCATTTGCCGAGATCGCCCGGCGGCACCACGTCGAGGTGGGTCATGACCCAGACGGCCTCGCTTCGGCGACCGGGGACGGTAACAATCAGGTTCGGCCGGATACCGGACGAAACGCGACTGTCCGGCGCGTCGAAACGCTCGCCAGACGGCAGACCGAGCGCGGCGAGTTCCCTTTCCAGAAGCAGGCACTTCTCGAGTTCACCGTCTCCGCCGGACTCGGGAGCGAGCGCCTGACAGGCGGTGAGTTTCCGCTGGAGTTCGACCATCCGGTCCCGGCGGGAGTCAAGCCAGGCACGTATGGTTTCATGATTGGTCATGCCATGCCTCCCGCGTCCGTATGAATCCGGTATACATCCCAGGTGGTGGAAATGAGTGTTTTGCAGTCCGAGAGCTCGGCTTTCCAGCCGATACGCTCGCGGGCATGGGCCGACGTGGCATAAAGTTCGGACGGGTCACCGGGCCGGCGATCCACGTACCGGGCGGGGATTTCCACGCCGGTTACCTCGCGGGCGGTTTCGAGCATCTCGGTTACCGTAATGCCCGTTTCGCTGCCGAGATTAACGGTAAGACTTTTGTCTTCCCGGTCGATGGTTTCCAGCGCAAGCACATGGGCCCGCGCAAGATCGCCAACATGCACGTAGTCGCGTACGCAGGTACCGTCGCGGGTGTCATAGTCGTTGCCGTATATCTGCAGTTCTTTTCGCCAGCCCATGGCAACTTCCATGATGATAGGCAAAAGGTTCTGGGGATTCCTTTCAAGGCCCCGGACCGAACCTGCGGGATCATAGCCGGCGGCATTGAAGTAGCGGAGCGCGGCGAAACGCAGGCCCCGGATGCGGTCATACCAGGCGAGGATGCGCTCGATTTCGAGCTTGGTAAACCCGTAATAGCTTTCAGGGCTCGTGGGATGGGCTTCGTCGATGGGAAGGTACTGCGGCGAGCCGAAAACCGCGGCGGACGAGGAAAAGACCATCCGCCGGCAGCCGTGCGCGCAGGCCGCGTTGAGGATGTTGATGGTTCCCGAAAGATTGTTTACCGAGTACTTTTCGGGCTCCGACATGGACTCGCCTACCGCCTTGAACGCGGCAAGGTGAACAAATGCGTCAAAGCCCCGGGAAAAGGCAGACTCCAGATCGTCGGGGTGGCGGATATCTCCCGCGATGAAATGCGCTTCCGGAAAGAGATTGACCAGCTGTCCGGAAGAAAGATTGTCGAATACGGTAACCTCATGTCCCGCGGAAAGAAATGCTTTTACCACATGGCTGCCGATATATCCGGCCCCGCCGATTACCAATACCTTCATGCGTACTCCTCAAGCGATTCCGTTACCGCTTCCCAGCGGCCGGTAAGCGCTTCTATCGTTTTTCCAAGTGCTTCTATGTCATTTTGAACGGTCTTGCTCCTGATTCCGTCAGTATACACCTCCGGAGTTGCCAGCAAATGCTCGAGACCGGTTTTTTCGTTCTCTTTAGCCGCTATCTCTTCCATGAGCTGCGTTTCTTCCTTTTCCAGCTTGCGTTTTGCCGCTTTCCGCTGTTTCTCGAATGCCCGGAGTTCCGCTCCGGAGAGCTCTGCTCCTGGAAATTTCGCAGCGGAGCCTGTTATGTCGGCGGCGATTCCGCCGGAACCGCCGGATCGAGCGGCCTCCGTTGCACCCGGAGGAGTTCCGGCCGCCGCTTCAGCGGCCTCGGAAGCGATGCGATCAAGATAATACCGGTAATCTCCGGGAAAGTTCCGCACCCGCGACGGTTCATTGCCGGGAGACGCGATCAGTTCCAGGACGCGGGTAGCCAGACCTTCGATAAATCCGCGGTCATGGGATACAAAGACGACGGTACCGGTAAAGGCACTGAGCGCATCGAGAAGCACATCCTTGGAATGAAGGTCCAGATGGTTCGTGGGTTCGTCCAGAATAAGGAGGTTAAGCGGTTTCAACAGGAGCCGCAGCAGTGCCAGACGGCTCTTCTCGCCGCCGGAAAGAACGGAAACCTGCTTGTATACATCGTCGCCCCGGAAGAGGAAGGAGGCGAGCATGTCGCGGAGACGGGGAATGAGCTCGAGCGGAGCTTCTGACTCGAGAAGATCGAGTATGCGTTCGTTGCCCGAAAGAAGCTCCGCGCTTTCCTGCGAGAAATAGCCGGGGAGCACGCCGGCGCCGTATTCCATACTGCCGGAAGTCGCGTTATCAACACCGGCAAGCACGCGGAGCAGAGTTGATTTTCCGGCGCCGTTCCGCCCCACGACAACCAGCCGCTCTCCCTTCTCCACGACAAAATCGACCCCGCGCAGAACCGGGCGGTCGCCGTATGCGCGTGACAACTCTTTCGCAGTCAGCACAAGTCTGCCCGTATGCGGCGCCGGCGGGAAACTCACCGTCATCCTGCGGAGGTTGACCGGCAGTTCTATGCGTTCAATCTTTTCCAGCTGTTTTATCCGGCCCTGCACGATGGCGGCCTTGGACGCGTTATAGCGGAACCGGCGGATAAAATCTTCCTGTTTCGCGATTTCTTCCTGCTGCTTTTCGTAGCTCTTCACGAGCGCGGCGAGTTCCTGTTCACGTATCTGTTCGTACCGGGAATACGTCCCCCGATACAGGTGCAATTCGGCGTTAAAAAGCTCGTACACTTCCTGTACGGTTACATCGAGAAAATACCGGTCATGGCTGACGAGAAGATATCCGCCGGCAAAGTCGGCAAGCCAGGATTCCAGCCAGCCCCGCGCCTCTATGTCCAGATAGTTCGTCGGTTCGTCGAGGAGCAGTATGTCCGGTTTTTCCAGCAGAACCTTGGCAAGCGCGATTCGCATCTGCCATCCGCCGGAAAACTCCTCAACAGAACGAAAAAAGTCGTCTTCCGTGAAACCGAGTCCGAGAAGGGTTTGCTCCATGACCGTCTTGCGACGGTACCAGCCGGAGTCTTCCAGAGCCAGCTGTACCTCATGATGCTCTTCGGCGAGCCTGAGCGCCTTCGCGGAGTCCGGCGGTTCCGCGGCGAGCTGGTCTCCAAGATCTTCGTACTTTTCGAGCAGCGCCCTTCCCCGGGAAAAAGCAGTCTCCACCTCTCCCAGGAGGGTTTTCCCCCGGTGAACAATACCGGACTGGGGAAGATAGGAGATGCGGGTATCCTTTTCCACCGCGCGCTCACCGCCATCGGGTGCAATTTCCCCGCTGATGATTTTCATGAGCGTGGTTTTTCCGGATCCGTTCACGCCGGCGAGCGCGGCGCGGGAACCGGAAGCGAGATTGAGGGATACATCCCGCAGAATATCCCGGTCACCGAACGCGAGAGAAACCTTCGAAAACTGGACAAAGGCCATTACCGGCCTCCGTCTGCTTGTGATTCCGGAGTAAAAAAGAGAATGGTCGGACTCAAATTCCGTGACTCAACCACTGAATCATGTATGTTCGCTTCATCGACCTGTTCGAGCTTCAATCCGTCCGGGGAAAGATCATACAGGAAAAACACCCGGGTTCCCGTTGCCTGGAAATTCAGGCTCAACACACCGGTATACTGGCTCTTGAGTGTATCTGAAAGGAAGGCCTGAAACCCGGCACGACCTTCGCCCCCGGAACCAGCGGGAATTATCCCCGGGGAAAGAAGGTCGTAACCACTCCAGAGAAAACGGTTGCCGTCAAGAAACTGGAGGATTCCATAATTACCCGACACAAACCGGGGTCCAACTGACAGGAATGATTCATACAACGCCTCACGCCGCTCCTGTTCATTTGCAATAATCTCTTCGGGAGTAATGTCCATCGTTGTAAAGTAGAACACCTGGGGAGATCCGCGATCGTCTGTATATTGCACAACCAGTTCATTTTTCCGCCGCACTTCCGCAGTAAGTGAAGTACCGTCGAAGCGGTACATGCGGTCTCCGATTCTTGTTATTCCGGTATGCTCAAAAGTCATTATACCGGCAGACGTGGCAACCCGCGCGACCAGGGATTCTTCCCCAGCGGAAAAACCCCAAAGCGGCTGGATATAGTCAAGATCAACGCGACCCTGGTTGAGCATGATCCGGTAATTGTCGGGATACCAGGTCTGTGAGACAAGATACGTTCGGTACTGATCCGAACCGTCATCTTCCACAATCTGTTCTCCCGGCGTTTCGTCACGTTCATCGAACAAAGTCAGATTATAGGAAAAACACCACCCGACGGTACCGTCGCCGGTGCGTACTTCATACCAGTCTCCCTCAAGCGGAGCGTCACCGGCAATTACCTGGGAACCCTCCCCCTTGCGGATAATCTTGAGTGTTTCCCCCTGTCTGAGCCGGTACACCTGCCGGGCGGTATTCTCCGGATGGGCACGGATCGGCAATCCATCGATCTTGACTGTTGCATACAGATATCGATATTCGGCAATTTTCGCTGCGGCTTTCAGGGCTCGTGATTTTGATTTATACAGGGCAATCTGCCACAAAGGAACTTCAATGCGGTCTTCCCGGTCGGGACCGGTGCCAATGACATACACACCGCCGATATTTGATTGTATGAATACCGGAACAACCTCTCCAGCGGAAAGCCCCAGTTCGGGCAAGGACCAGTTTATTACTCCATAACCGATATAGGGAGAACAGGAGACGAACAGTACCAGAGCCGAGGCAAGCGCCATTCGGCGCAATACGGCGGAAAAGAATGATCCGGATGCTTTCATGGCTCAAGAATACTGTATCATCGCTTACTTTTCAATCAGGCGGGGATTTGCGAAAACGGATACCGCCCAAAAACACAGGAAAAAACGAAATGATTCGAGACGGTTCAAGTCGGCATCCAGTGCGACACTCACGAGAAGCGCGGAGAAAATTCCTGTTTTTCCCCGCCAGATATCAAGCACCCAGTGGACGAAGGGGCCATCCTCATTCTGATCCTGAAGAAAATTCATGACGATGGACTGGAATTCGGCATCGTGCCGCTTTTTTCGGGTAAATACCTCATCAAGTTCTTCCAGGAGGAATATACTGACCCGTTCGCGTTCCCTCGTGTACTCCTCGTAGCGGTAAAAAAAAGTACGGGGGATGCCCATGAGTACCGACAAGGTCAAAATTGTTTCATCGGCAACATGGGGCGGCAGATGCTCGTTCCGGAGCAGATCCAACAGGATGGGCACCGCCGCTGCATTATGCCATATTTCCATCGCCTGTACGCCATGAACGAGAATAAAGGGGTTATTTGAAGCGAGAAGGACTTCCCCAACCAGAAATTGCGCGCGTTCATCCCCGATGCGGGCAAGTGCAAGCATGGATTCGGCAACCAGACGGTAATCAGGGCTCTCCAGCGCTTTCCTGAGCGGCTGCACGGCGGTCTTTACCCGGAACTGCCCGAGGAGCCGGGCCGCCAGCGCGGCGGTGGAAAACTCGCCGTGTTCAAGCTCGCAAAAAAGAGTATCAGTTATTCGGGGAGTGAGCTTTTCCAGACGGGTTACCGACTGCAACGCTTCATAGCGGACGGCAAAACGGGGAGAAGACAAATGATCCAGGAGCTTCTCTACCGAGATGGGAGAACCCATGGTACCCAGCGCTGCGATGAGCCGGGTTTCCTTTTCCGGATCACGGGTGGTGTCCAGTTTGCGCAGAAGAGTAAGCGCCCGCATGTCACGGGGGGAAAAAAGCACGGCGAGGGAATCGCGCACATGAAAACTTCCGAGATTCAGCAGTCCGCGCTGTATGAGAATGCCGCAGCCGGAGAGAATGATACACACCGAGAAGAATATGCGGTACGAGGCTACCGGAGAAAAACGCAGTTCCGCAAGAAAATCCAGGAGCGCGCCGCCCAGGACGGCTCCGGCAACGCCGGTACCACCGAGGACAAAGAAATAGAGCATGCTCATATCCACCACACGGTTACGGGGGATGGCAGCAAAGAAATACGTTTGCGCCGAGCTTTCCTGCCCGGCAAATCCGATATTGGTCACCGCGGAAAGAAGCGCGAGAAAGAGCAGGGAAAAAGAAACATTCCCGATGCCCGGCGCAAAGACGGCAACAAGAAGACTCAACGGAATCAGGAGGGAAAAAATGATATACATGGGCTTGGCGCCAAGCCGGTCAATGACCAGACGGAGAACGAGTCCCATGAGAAGCGCGCCAAGTATTGAACAGACCGTGAAAAGGGTCAGTATTTCATCGCTCTGACCGTATACGGCCTTGCAGTACACAATGATAAAGGGACGCGCCATGCCGATTCCAAGCGTAAGGACAAGATAACTCATCATGAAGGTGCGTATATTGGGTGTTTTCAGGGCAAGCGCAATGCTCTCCCGCAGCGCGAGGGGCCTTCCGGCGGATTCAAAACTCTTCATCCCGGAATCGGGCAGGCGGTAAAGCAGGAGGGAGGCGACCGTACCGGAAATAATACCGACTACCATGGCGAGATGGTATGTTTTTACGCCCGGACCCTGCCAGAGCAGAAACGCGAGAAAAAGGGTGGCGATCAGGGCTGTGGCGTTGTTCACGAGGGAGAGCCATACGATGTATTCCCCCCGGTCCTTGCCGGTGGACAGAATGCCGATAACCGGATTGTTGGAAATAAGACCCACACCGCGGAAAAAATTAAAGAAAAAGACGGAGATGATGAGTAAAAGCACGGCAACATCGAATGCCCCGCGCACGTACAAAGAGGGAATAACAAGCAGGGGAATGAGTGAAAGGTTCCGTAACATCCAGTTATGCGCGAAAGTCTTCACGAGGCCCCACCGTTTCAGGCCATATCTTCCGAGCGGAATGGAAAAAAAGGAGAGTGACATGAACGCGCCGAGCAGTCCGATCATCGTACTGCTCGCTCCAAGGAGCATGG
>CAZQEF010000081.1:0-6952 GCA_964592325.1 uncultured Treponema sp.
CACGCGAAAGATCAAACGGCTCCGAGTATGAAACAGCGCCTGTTGATCCGTCATCGTTCTGTATTGAAAGACCTCCGTTTCCCACAACCTCTTCGAGAACATCGGGAGACTGATTTCCTGCCAATACCGATTCAAGACAATCGACAGCCTTACCTGCTTCTTCTACACCCTGCTCAAACAGATCCTGAACAGACTCTCTGTGTACACTGCCCCGAACCGGATCCTTCCAGGACGAATGATCACTGTTTAACCAGTCGACGGCAGGATCGGGACTCTCAGGGTACAAGAGGGCGACCCCTGCCGGACCACGCTCCGAAAAACGGCTTATTGCCGAATGACCTGCCGGAATAACCATGCTGGTGCGAACCGGATTGGTCATATGGTAAAAATACCGGGTATCCCTGAATGCATTCCCGATACGGACTTCAAGCTGGCTGTTATCGGTGTTGTTTTCAGGATAGACCACCCGCAATATGGACGCTATAAACTCTGACAATGCGGCTGATGAGTTCTTCTCCATCCGGAAAAGCGGATCCATATTGAATGAGGAAACCGGACGTTTTGCAAGATTTTGCAGAAGCAGGACATCAATGATGCGTTCAAAAAAAGCATGATAGAGGGCGGGAGATACGCCTGGTACGGCATCAACAGGAAGTCGCGCACTCCGATACACGATGTAAGGGTGAAGTATCCGGTCAACAGCCTGATGGGTTACAAAACCGGAAAGCCAGGCACACACGAAAGGATCCGGATTATCGAGAAGACGGATTGCTGCCGATCGGCAAAATGATCCGTACCGCCTGCGATGGAGAAGACGCGCATATGCAAGTGAAAACGGTTTGGTCCGTCTGTTATGGGCGAAAATATCCGGACCCTGGCAGCCCATATTGAACAGGGGAATTGTACGGGATTCCAGAACGAGGCCGGCACGTTTCCGGGCATGCAGAGCGGCCAGAACATGGGTAATCTGTGACGGCATGCACTACCTTGCCGGTGGTGAAACGGGAATCACCATGCCTGACCAGCAACCGTCATCACTGTCATGTACCGCAAAAACAGCATATGAAGAATCACTTTTTTCATCGGTTACTATCCTGGCCAGACGATCACCCTCCAGTACAGAGGGGATGGCCGAATACAGAAACTCTCCCGCCGGCGAATTTTTCGTGATTCCCTCAATTTGTATCCCGTCTGCGGCGCTTCCTTTCCAGTGATACGCCGCATCGTGATCGGAAAAATACCGTAACAGGGTACATGTCTTTTCAAGTGTCCGGTAACGCTCCTCGGCCAGTTCAGCACGCTTTTCAAGAGTATATTTATAGAGAACGGTATCAAGCGTCGTTGACAGACTGTCGGGATTTATGGGCTTCAAAAGATACCCGGCATAGGATATCTCCTTGGCACGCATGAGAGCCGCAAGATCAGGAGTTGAAATACAAAAAACAATGGGAACCGGACTGAATTCGTGAATTTTGCGGGCAACCTCAATACCGTCAAACGAACCGCTCAGGGCAATATCAAGAAGGATTATGTCGGGAATGAAGCGGCGGGCGGCAGCAACCGCAGCAGACCCGTTGTCCACCGTGGCAACAACATCGTAACCGAGACGGGTTACCATCCCCTGAAGATCAAGGGCGACAATGGGTTCATCTTCAGCGATAAGAACCTTCGTTCTGGCTTCACTTATGAGGTCGGACATCAGCTTACGCTCCGGATGGGTCGATAACACAACCGGAAATACTTCCGGTTCCGCAGTAGCAGTGTAGTGCTTTTTGGCGTTTCATTCAATAAAGAATCACCTTTGTAATGAAGCTATGGCTATTTCCCGGCTCTTCCCGCGAAGGGTAACCGATCCCTGATCCATAATGACTACACCTTCATCGTGAAGATCCGGCAACCGGTCAAGAACCGCACGGGAAACCAGAAAATGCACGTCGCGGGGACGGCATTCTCCCTGAATACGCGCGGTAGTATTCATGACATCGCCGGAAAAGGCGATTTCCTGACGGGTAAGCCCCATTTCTCCCATAACCACCGGGCCAAAATGAAGTCCGCACCGAAATTCCGGAGTAAAACCGTAGCGCAACAGATAACGATCAGTCTTCCGTACCAGGGTTCTCATGATTGATTCGTATACCATAACCACATTGTTGTTACGGATTCCCTGCCTTTCATTCCAGGTAATAATGACCTCATCCCCGACATATTTATAAATCTCGCCGCGATGGTTCACAATAGGCCGGGAAACATCACAAAAGAAATCATTGAGAAACGCGTGAAACTGTACATCGCCAATACGCTCCGCGATGGTTGTTGACCCGGCAATATCAAGAAACATGACAAAACGGTTTTCCTTTTTCGGCTTTGTGTATCTCCCGAGGAGCAAACCACGGAAAACATGCTTGCCCAAAAGCCGCTCTATATCAGAATTGATTCTCACAAGAAACGTAACCAGCAGTGAAAACATCAGGGTTTTTCCCGGTTGGGCATCTTCAATAAAAGTATCAGGACCGAACAATATCGCATAGATGGTTCCGTATACAGCGAGAATGATGAGTGCCTGAATGGCAGGAATTACCGCCAATGATACAATGAGTGGATGCGGACGCGCTGCAGCATAAAACATGTCGAATGACACAACAGCCAGCGAAATGAAGAAGCCGGAGAAACCGCCAAGGAGGAGATAGGGAAGATGCTCTTCCGGAAGGAAAGTTCCGTCAAACATGGCGCTTATGATTGAAGCGAACGCCGCACCCAAAACCATACTGACAAGACAGACAAAAATCAGTCTGCGGATCCTGACAGCGGTAAAATTGCTTATTTCCATGCAAGCCAGTTTGTGGCACTTTTCTGCCGGTGTCAAGAAAGATAAAAAACCGCTGACAAAAAAATCCCTGAAGAGCCTCTTTGTACGATATACTTCCCAGCATGCCAATCTTGCCGGTACATCCTGGGCCTCCGGCAACCTGGAACTTGACTGTAACGGAACCTGTTCATACACGGAAGTCGGGTACGCTTCATCCGGTGTATGGTCTGCGACTGCCGATATGTTGCGCACAATCACAACCGTTGAAAATGGAAGCGGTATGTATGTTGAAAACCTGTATGAATATGAAATAGCTGGCAGCGAGCTTGTTCTGTCATGGGACGGTGATGAGAAACTTCGCTACTAGATAACACGGGAGAATAATGTACCGGCCCGGGTCCGGCCGGGCCTTTCTGTCTGTACCGGTTTTACCGGACGGTGTAATAACCGCTTCCTTCTTGACACATAAAAGTGCTGTATGGTAAGTTCATGTACGCACTCCTGCGGGGTGTACAAAACGTTTGTTTTACCGGGCAATAGCGCAGTTGGTTAGCGTACAAGTCTGGGGGACTTGGGGTCCCCGGTTCAAATCCGGGTTGCCCGACTAAGCAAATGTTGCATGTACTTCCGCAGGGGTCTTTTTTTTTTCAACAATTTTGGCAGCAGCTTGCCTAACGAACCCTGAAATAGAACTGTTTGATATATCTGATTCTTTCATCAGCTTCTTTCCAGCGTGTACTGTCCGGATAGGCCGAAACAACTGTTTCATAGGCTTCAAGAGCTTTCCGGATATTCCTTGCGGCAGAGTTTGCCTCGTATGACTGCCCCCGTAAATACCATCCTTCATCAAGTTCATCAAGCGCCATTTCAAAAAACCGGTCAAGCATTTCCAGCGCCCCCGAAGCGTCGCCGGAAGACAGACGGGACTGAGCTTCCTTGAGCATTTCCCGGGGTTCACGAACGGGTTCTTTTGAAACCTGCTCCACATCCATTGTAGGAGGAGTCGAGAGAACGGGCTCATCAATTACTGCAGCGCTGGCTGCAGGATATTCCCCGGATTGCTCTTCCTGTTTCTGAATTCCCGCAAGCACGAAATCCGGTGCGCGTACAGTAGTCTTCTTTCCGGGAACCGGTTCATCGACAGTAACCGAGAGCGCATCCTGCATGAACTCGTCGGTAAGCACATCGTAACGCGAGAATTCGAGTATGTAATTACCGCTCCGGCGGGCCCTGAAGGTAAAAAGCGTATCCCTGTTTTCAATTTTACGTGTATCATACGAAACCCCCACAAGGCCGGAGGCATCTCCCAGATACACCCATCCGGTTCCGGGATACCAGACTTCAAGAAAGCCATCCAGCGGAACGGTGACACTTCGTGAGGGTACAGCTTCCGCGCGAAAGACCGGTGGAGGAGGTTCAGGGGAACGTATTTCATTATTCCAGGCCCCGGAAGCTGAATCAGTCACAGGAGACTCCGGGTCAACCGGTACAGAATCAGGCACTGGTGCTTGTTCGGGTTCGCGGCTGTCCACTGCAGATACCGAGCGATCCTTCGCGGCAGGAGCTATCGGGTCAGCTGTTTTACCCGGAACAGTCTTCGGCGGCTTTGAAACTGCGGGAGCCGGCTTTTTTGCTATTTCAGTAGTACCTGAGCCTGGCGCTTTTTGCTTCCTGGCGGTTTCCGGTGGTCCGGCAACCGGGGGAGCAGATTCGGGGACAGGAGCAGGTTTGGACACAGTTGCCGGTGATTCCGTGATTGTACGGGGAGTATCCGCTACTGACGGTTGTTCCGCAATGGCGGTATCTTCCGATCCGGTGCTTTGCGCATCGCCAGCCGGTTCTTCCCCTGATACAACAGCCGCCTCCGGTTCAGCCGGCAGCGATTCCGGGATGGTTACTTCAGGTTCGGGATAGTAATAGTCAACGGCATCATCTTCCGGAGAAAGAGTCACTGCCGGCATTTCCGGCTCTTTGTCCGGAACCGGTACTTCCTGCACCGGTAATTCCGGTTCAGGGGATGAATCTGTTTCAGTGGAAGGTGTCTCAGAGACACTTTGCGCCGGCGTATCCTCCGGCACGGCCGGATCACCGGCACATGATATAAAAAGGAGGACTATACACATTGCCGGGAACAGTCTTTTCACGGTACGCTCTCCAAAAGATCTTCAATTTGCCGGCGGGCGGTTTCCCGTATCCCGTCGGACAGTTCCGGATCAGGTATATTGTACCATAGCTTTATATCATCTGCAGACCAAACGGGCGGAGTTTTGCGGAATTCCTGCACGCCGGGAAGCGGAAACGGTTCGTCAGGGAACCATAATTCATCGGGATAAACGGCAAGTTCTTTTGCAGACTCTTCTTCCCGTATACGCGCCTTCCGCCGGGAAGAATCAGAACTGACACTGAACGATACAAGAGCGATCAATATGACAAGAAACACAGACAGAACGATGACCAAACGCGTGCGGTATTCTTCAATAAATACGGCGATGCGCTCGCGGTCAATCATGTTCCGGCATCTCCCCGGAAGTTTCAACTTCCGACCGGTTTACCGGCACGTCATCACGAACCCTCCGCGGCGGGCGGGGCGGTATGACAATACCCTCTTCCGGTGCAACGTCTTCTTCTTCGAAATATTCATCTGAAACAGCTGAACTGGTTATTTCTTTCTCACCTTCAAGACGGATCGTGATTACCTTTGTTACGCCCGACTCTTCCATCGTGACGCCAAGCATTGTTCCCGCGCCCATAACGGTCTTTTTATTATGGGTGATAACGATGTACTGGCTTACATTGGCGAACTCACGCAGGGCATTGACAAACCGGGTCACGTTTTGTTCATCAAGTGCCGCGTCAATTTCATCAAGCAGACAGAATGGAGACGGTTTAACCATGTAGGTAGCAAAGAGCAATGATACCGCGGTCATTGACTTTTCACCACCTGACAGAAGGCCGATGTTTTCCAGCTTCTTTCCCGGCGGCTGGGCAAAAATATCAATACCTGACTCCAGAACATTCTCCGGATCAACCAGCCGTATTTCACCCCGTCCTCCGCCAAAGAGCCTTCGGAACATATTGTGGAAGTTTTTCTTTATCTTGTTATATGTCGCCAGGAACAATTCAGTTGATTCAACGCGAATTTCTTCCGTTATCCGCTTGAGATCGTCACGAGCTTTCTGAAGATCGAGAATCTGGTTATTCAGGAAGTCGTATCGTTCCTTGGCTTCTGCAAACTCTTCAACGGCCATGAGGTTCACGCTTCCGAGATCACGAAGCTTTTGCCGTGCTGCGGCAAGACGTTCACGAAGTTCACCTGCCGGAGCAGTGATGGTAAACATGCGCTCTTCGAATTCAAGCAGTTCCCGTGAGTGGGCTTCCCTGAAATTTTCCTGTATATTCCTGATTTCCGTTTCCGTGGTCGCAAGATCCATGTGGTACTTCTCAAGCTGTGACTGAATCTTGCCCATTTCTGCAACCTGCTGTTTCAGCCGGTCCTGTTTGCTCGAAACATCACTGTTCCGGGAAGTAATCTCATGTTCCAGTTTTTCCAGTTCTTCGGTGAGTGTCTTTCCCTTGTGTTCGATTGATGCAAGTTCGCCTTCTATCTCGGCAATCTGTTCATCAATATCCTCAAGACGTTTTTGCTCGCCGAATATTTCATTCTCCATATCGCGAAGCGCTCCCTCCTGGGATGCAAGTTCCCGCCTGATAAGCCGGGACTGTTCCTCTGCTGCTTCGCTCTGGGTTTTCATCTGAATTCTGCTCAAACGCATTTCTTCAAGCGTCTTGCGGTATTCATCAATTTTTACCGCCAGATCGGAATTCTGTGTTTTAAGATCCGCAATGATTTTCCTTTTCTCGCTGATACTCTCGCGGTTACCGGTTATCTTTGCATCAATACTCCGTTTGCGGGTAATAATTCCTTCCGGAGAGAGAAACTCGTCAATGAATCCCGGAGATGTTTTCCGGAACATGACGATCGCTTCATCGAGTTTTTCCATGAGAGATTCAAGTTCAGTGAATGTTTCAACCGCGCTTGCGGAAAAACGTCGGGTATCAGAACCGGAGGGTTCATGCAGCTGTGAAAAGTCGTTAAAAATATTCTTTTTTCCGCTTATGAGAACACGCAGCTGCCCCACTACCTGG
>CAZQEF010000082.1:0-6932 GCA_964592325.1 uncultured Treponema sp.
CGCCGGTGATTATATTTTCCGTGTCTGTTTCATTGATCCCTTCCAGGGAACGGTCGGTGCAAAATTCTCCGCGGAAAATCTCGGAAAGAAACGTGCTGCGGTTCTTTATGATATTGGCAATGACTATTCTGTCGGTCTCTACGAGAATTTCAAGATCGCGTTTGAAGGTGCCGGTGGAACCATTGTCGCCGAAGAGTCATATAATACCGGAGACAAGGACTTTAACGCCCAGCTGACCAAGATCAAGAATGCTGATCCCGATGTTGTTTATCTTCCCGATTACTACAGCACGGTAGCCCTTATCGCCCGACAGCTCCGCGCACAGGGAATCACCGTGCCGATTGTTGGAGCCGACGGATGGGGCGGAATTACCGATAATGCCGGAGATGAAGTTCTCAACGGATTCTACTCCGATCATTATGCCGCTGACTCAACTGACTCAAAGGTTATCGAGTTCGTAAACAAGTACAACGGAAAGTATGATACTACCCCGACCGCGTTTGCGGCTCTCGGTTATGACGCAATGTATGTTATCAGCGATGCGATAAAGGCCGCAGGTACTACTGATGTCGCCAAAGTTCGTGATGCGGTAAACAATACCTCAGGCAGTTATGTGACCGGTAATCTTACCTTTGATGAAAAGCGGAACCCCACAAAATCAGCGGTCATGCTCGAAATCATCAAGAAAGACGGTGCCCTGACTCCGGTCTACAAGGCAACGGTTAATCCCTGAACAGGCATGAAGTGTCTGTAAAAACCATTTTGGCGGAGGTTGTTTGTTTTGACTATTTTTATACAACAGCTTGTTAACGGGATCTCTCTCGGGAGTATCTACGCACTTATCGCGCTTGGATATACAATGGTGTATGGAATTGTCAAATTGATCAACTTCGCCCATGGTGAAATTCTGATGGTCGGCGCGTACACATCATTTTATGTATTAACTGCTGTGGGCGCGTCGCCCGTCGGTCTTGCTCTTGCATTTGCCGCTGCAATGATTGTTTGTGCCATAACGGGCATTACAATTGAACGGTTTGCCTACAGGCCGCTGCGATCTTCTCCACGGCTGAATTCTCTTATTACTGCCATTGCCATGTCGCTTATTTTACAAAACGGGGTACGGGTTTTGCCCTTTGCCGGGCCGAATCCCCGCCAGTATCCAACCATGGATACGGTAATGGTTCCTTTTGGCGCCCTGTCAATTTCAAATATCCAGATAGTCGTAATTGCAGTATCACTGCTGCTTATGCTTATCCTGAACTACATCATAAACTGGACAAAGACCGGAAAAGCCATGCGGGCGGTTTCGTATGACATGCATGCTGCAAGTCTTATGGGTATATCCGCGAACCGGATAATTGCGTTTACTTTCGCGCTTGGATCGGTTCTTGCCGCTGCCGGCGGCATTCTGTATGCGACGGCGTATCCCCAGATAGAACCCACCATGGGTGCCATGCCGGGATTAAAGGCCTTTGTCGCCGCCGTTCTCGGCGGAATCGGCTCGGTTCCCGGCGCCATGCTGGGCGGATACATACTCGGAATTGCGGAAACCATGACGAAAGGTTTCCTTTCATCGCAGTTTTCCGATGCAATATCGTTTTCAATTCTTATTATCATTCTTCTGGTCAAACCCACCGGTATAATGGGCCAGAAAATACGGGTTAAAGTATGATACCGGAAAGAAATATATCAAACATAGTTCTGTTGTTCCTGGTTGCGCTGTTCATTGTATTTGTGCCGGCAGTGCTTATTGCCGTAAATGTCATTGATGCCTATACCGCGCAAATACTGACTATCGCCGGTATAAACGCAATGATGGCCATCAGTGTGAATGTTATTTGCGGCCTTACCGGCCAGTTGTCTCTGGGACAGGCGGGCTTTATGGCAATTGGCGCCTATGTATGCGTCTGGCTGACGCAAAGCGCGGGTATACCGCTTCCGCTCTCGATCCTGCTTTCAGGCGGGATCGCCGCTTTCTTCGGATTCCTTATCGGTTTTCCGACACTCAAACTTTCAGGCGATTATCTTGCGATAGTTACGCTGGGATTCGGGGAAATCCTTCGGGTCATTTTCGTCAATTTTCGCTCTTTTACCGGTGGGGCCAACGGAAAACGTTTCACCACCATACTGGCCGCGCGGGCGGACTATGCCTGGATTACCATTATTGGCGCTCTTGTTCTGGTCGTTGTCGTCCTGCAGAATTTTTTCCGTTCAACATACGGCCGTGCCATCCTTTCCGTTCGTGAGGATGAAATCGCGGCGCGTTCAAACGGTATTAATGCCTTCAAGTATAAAATGACCGGTTTTGTTATTGCCGCATTCATTGCCGGAATCGCCGGTGGTTTGTACGCGCCTTTTATCGGGTTCATAAAACCGGATCTGTCTTCCTTTAACCGGAGTATCGACTACCTGATATACTCGGTTTTGGGCGGTCTCGGAAGTGTTACCGGCTCCATACTGGCCGCGTATGTTCTTACCTATCTCCAGGAGTTTTTACGGTTTCTCAAGGATTACCGGCTTCTTATTTATCCGGTCATTCTTATTCTGGTTATGCTCTTTCGTCCTCAGGGAATGCTGGGTACGCGCGAGTTTTCCTTTGTGGG
Organism: uncultured Treponema sp.; assembly: GCA_964592325.1. Taxonomy (GTDB): domain Bacteria; phylum Spirochaetota; class Spirochaetia; order Treponematales; family Treponemataceae; genus Teretinema. Next base: position 2,604 of record CAZQEF010000082.1, read on the forward strand.
AGCCTGGAACCGCCTGAAAAAAATGAGGAGGCATGCTGATGAGCAAAAGATCTGATGCTGCAAGAAAAGCGTGCCGACTTTCTGATGTGCTTATTTCTGTCGATGACATTTCAATTGTATTCGGAGGTCTGCGTGCGGTCGGCAATTTTTCCTGCAGTCTCAAGCACGGTGAGCTTGTAGGCCTGATCGGACCGAACGGAGCGGGAAAAACAACGGTATTCAATATGCTTTCCGGCATTTATACGCCTACCGAAGGATCCATTTGCTTCACCGATGCGCGGAATCGGGTGCACCCGGTTCATCACAAGAAACCGCATCAACTTTCGAAAATGGGGATTGCCCGCACTTTCCAGAATATACGCCTGTTCGGGAATCTGACAGTCGAAGACAATGTTCTTATCGCTATGCATGCACAGCGGAACATTAATCCGCTGTCCGCCATTCTGCGTACACCGGCATTTTACCGGGATGAAAAAAAGAAACGCGAGCGTGTGCGGGAATTGCTTTCCCTTTTCAGGATTGATTCAAAGGTGCATGAACTTGCAAGAAATCTGCCGTACGGGGAGCAGCGAAAGCTTGAAATAGTGCGCGCGCTATCCACAAACCCGCTGCTCTTGCTTCTTGATGAACCTGCGGCAGGAATGAATCCGCAGGAAACGCAGGAGCTTATGGATCTGATCCGTTTTATCCGCAAAGAATTCAAGCTTACCATACTGCTCATTGAACATGACATGAGCCTGGTAATGGGAATATGCGAGCGGCTGCTGGTTCTTGATTACGGACGAACCATTGCTGAAGGCCTTCCCGCAGATATCAGGAAAGATCCGGCGGTAATCAAGGCCTATCTGGGCGAGGAGGCGGTCGCTGATGCTTAGTGTACAAAATCTGGTTGTTCATTACGGCGCCATCCAGGCAATCAGGGGTATTTCCTTTGAAGTCAACAAAGGCGAAGTGATAACGCTTATCGGATCAAACGGGGCGGGAAAAACAACAACGCTGCATGCCATTTCAAACATCCTCAAGAAAACGTCCGGTTCGGTCTTTTTCAATGACGAAAACATAACAAATTTGTCCGCCAGTGATATTGTCCGTTCGGGGCTGGTTCAATCACCGGAGGGAAGACGGGTATTTGCCGATCTGAGTGTCCGGGAAAACCTCGAAATGGGCGCGTATACGAGGAAAGACCGGCCGGGTATTGCTCGCGACATGGACAAGGTGTTTTCGCTCTTCCCGCGGCTAAAAGAACGTTATCGCCAGGACGCCGGCACTTTGTCCGGCGGTGAACAGCAGATGCTGGCAATAGGGCGTGCGCTCATGGCCGATCCGGTACTCCTGCTTCTGGACGAACCGTCCATGGGGCTTGCCCCGATTCTTGTTGATGAAATCTTCAGTATAATCGAGACTATAAACAGGGAAGGAACAACGATTCTTCTTGTTGAACAGAACGCTTTCAAGGCGCTTCGCATTGCAAATCGTGCGTATATTCTGGAAACCGGCACCATTGTACAGTCCGGCACCGGAGCCGAGTTGCTCTCAGACGACGCGGTAATCAAGGCATATCTTGGCGGTTAACGGGGTTTCGTATGAACGTATCGTATGTCATGACAAAGGATCCCTTGTACATTCACCCGGAAATGTCCGTTCAGGAAGCGCGTGCGCTCATGAAAAAGGAAAATGTTGGCCGATTCCCCGTGCTGGACAAGGAAAACCGTCTTGTCGGGATAGTAACGGAGCGTGATCTTGTGAATGCAAGTCCTTCGGTCGCGACAACTCTCGATATGTATGAAATGAGTTATCTTCTTTCCAAGCTCCGCGTTGAAAAAGTTATGCAAAAGAAGGTAATAACGGTCGATGAGAATGAGGTTATTGAAGAAGCCGCGCGAATTATGGTTGACAATAACATCAGCGCTTTGCCGGTCATGCATGGCGACGCTCTGGTCGGTATCGTGTCCGACGGGGATCTCTACCGTCTTTTTATCAATCTGTTTGGCGCCCGGAAGGACGGTGTCCGTATTACCATGAATCTCCCGGATAAGCCCGGAGAACTTTACCAGATATCGCGGGAAATCGCGGATCGCAAGGGAAACATCATTACCATGGTGGTTTTTGATGGACCGGATGATCAGACGAAAATGTGTATCATAAAGGTTACCGGTATTGATCCCGACGAACTGGTAAGGGCGGTAAAGCCGTTTGTAACGGAAATACTCGAGGTTCGCTAGTTTTTTTCGCCAGTGGACTTTTTTCGTTTCATCCTGGGCGGTTCTTCCGTTTTTTCCCATTCTACGGTAATTGTACGGTCTGAAATATCGGGAATTCTGAAAACATTGGAACAGTCTTTCCGGTGAATTATTATTCCTCTCCCGCGCGACACATAGCCGATTATGGGAGACGGTGGGACCGGATTACAACACTGGGCAAATTTGATCATAAAGTTTGTGGTATCGCCGACACGAATTCGCAATATTGCTGAATCGAAGTCCCGTTCAGGTGCGCCCTCAGTTCCGAGTATTCCCTTGTGGTGTGTATGCTTTTCCGCCGGTTTATGTTCGGTTTTATTGTCACCTTTGTCAGCATCACCCGATACGCTGTTTGTCTGAAGCCAGGCCCGGATCTTCTGGCGGGCTTTTGCCGTTCTGACCGTGTTGAGCTGGTTCCAGGTGGGATGTGCCTGCGGATGCGTGATGATCTCGACAACCTGCGTGTCTTTGAGGGCATGTGAGAGGGGGATGATTGCTCCGTCGGCCTTCGCTCCGACAATTTTCTCTCCGATGGCGGAATGAATGTAATAAGCGAAATCTACCGGTGTTGACCCGGCAGGAAGTTCCTTTATGTCTCCCTTTGGCGTGAACACATAAATCGAGTCGCCGAGAATGTCCGTCTTGATACGGGCAAGAAAATCTTCATCCGAAAACCTGTTTTTTGAAAGTTCACGCAGCTGGTTGATTACGGACAGATCCCTGGTATTCACGGCTCCTTTTGCGTTGCCTTTCTTGTATAACCAGTGGCTGGCAACGCCATTCTCCGCGATACTGTGCATTTCATGAGTTCTGATCTGTATCTCCAGATGTTTGCCTTCATAACAGAGTACCGATGTATGAAGACTGCGGTATCCGTTCGGCTTTGGCATGGCAATGTAATCCTTGAACCGCCCGTCCAGCGGTTTCCATACCGTATGAACCAGTCCGAGAAGGGTATAACACTCATTTACCGTTTCGCACAAAATGCGGATTGCGAGGAGGTCATAGAGTTCATCCACCGCCTTGTTCCGCCGTTTCATTTTCTGATAGATGGACCAGAAATGCTTTGCACGAGATTGTACCTTTACGGTGATGCCGGCGCCCCGGGCAACGTTGTATATTTCTTTCTCGGCTTTTTCGAGAAAGGTCGCCCGTTCTGCTTTTTTTTCGGAAACGAGGTCCTTGATCTGGTGGAACACATCAGGATTGAGAAATTTCAGGCTGAGGTCTTCAAGTTCATCCTTTATGGAATACATGCCGAGGCGGTTGGCAAGCGGGGCCCAGATATCAATCGTTTCCTGCGCAATGGATTTTTGCTGGTCTTGTGGAAAGTTCTTGAGACTGCGCATCTTGTCCAGGCGATCCGCAAGACGTACAAGGATTATCCTGATGTCGTCCACCATAGCAAAGAACATTTTTCTGATGCTTTCCGCCTGCGCGTTGGTTTTATTCTTCAGTTTGAGTCCGGAAATGCGCGATGTGCCTTCCACAAGCTGGTATACGCTTTCTCCGAAGCGGGTTTTGACTTCGTCCGGGGTCAGTCCGAGTTCTTCGAGAGAGCCATGCAGAAAAGCACAAACAATACTGTCCGCGTCCAGCTGCATTGTGGCAAGTGTGCGTGCAACCCGGAGCGGGTGTTCCATGAAAGATTCTCCGCAGGTACGGCATATCTCCTTTTTCTTCCCGGTCATAAAATCCCATGCGTTTCTGATAACCGACTGATCATCGGGAGAATAGTGGGGAAAATCGGAAAAAAAGGCATCCAGCAGATCATTCATGGGTTTTTTCCTTCAATAACGCGATCCTGTCCTGCAAGATCGGGATGAATTACTATATCAGTAAATCCGCTATCGTTTAAATACTTGGCCGCGTCTTTTGCGTTGTATTCGCCGGTTTCCACAAGAATGCTTCCCCCGTGTATGAGGGATGCAGCTGCATGGTCGATGAGTGTGCGTACCAGATAAAGACCGTCACTGCCGCCGTCCAGGGCGATGAGTGGTTCTCCCCGTCCGTCCGCAAGCAGTTCGCGGGCAACATCCACCGGTACATACGGCGGGTTTGACACAATAAGTGAATACTTTCCCCCGGG
>CAZQEF010000083.1:0-6930 GCA_964592325.1 uncultured Treponema sp.
ACGGATAGAGGGGAGAAATCTTGTCCGATATCAGTATTCCGGGCGTAACGGCCAGTAAATACAAAACTGACGAACTCATTGAAGGGCTGATGAAGGCGGAACGCGTTCCCCGTGAACGTGCGAATGCCGAGCTTGAAAGTTACCGTGAACAACAGACTGCCTGGCGTGAGGTAAATCAGCACTCCATCACCCTCCGGGACACCTCGAGAAAGCTGTTTTCGTTCAATAATCCTTTCAGTGAAAAAATTGCAGACTCCACAAACGAACGCGCGGTAACCGCAGTGGCATCACGTGAAGCGGTCGACCAGTCTTTTCGTGTATCTGTTTCGCAAATCGCCCGGTCAGACAGTTTTCTTTCATCGGAAATAGCGCGCGATGCATCACTTCCCGCCGGGCACTATGTGTTCAATGTGGGCGAAGGCTCTGTTGAGTTCAACTGGCGGGGCGGTTCAATGAGCGGCTTCGTTGAAGCAATAAACCGCCGGGGAGGATCCCTCCTGCGTGCGTCAATCATTCAGATAACACCGGAATCCCGTTCACTGCTTATCGAATCGCTCAAAACAGGTGCGAATGAACGTCTCACCTTCTCGGATGATGCGCTGACCTTCGCTCTTGAAAACGGGATAATCAAAAAAAACGATGCATCTGCAATAGACGTCAGTCTTGAACGTATTTCTGCTTCGCCAACACGCAATGATCTCATAGAGTTTTCGCGCCCCGCCCGGGCCCGGGACAGTCTCGTGCTTGAGTATACCGTGTCATTGACGGAAACTCCGGCCGGTGAAACGGTCACCGATGAAGGCTCAGGTCCCGATCTCGGCAAACCCGGATCAATCAGTTTTCAGGGCATCGTTGTTGAAAACATGCCCTCTGAAACAGCGCTTGCCGATACTGAACCTCCCCCACCCGCTGAACCGGTTATCGACAATCAGGTTCTTGCGCTCCGTTCGGTCAGGGGCGCAGCCATTCCGCTGCCTCCCGTAGAAGGCAGCACCGCCTCTTTCAGGATACCGCTCGCAGAATACGGAGATGTAGACGCCCTTCTCGTTCAGAACAGGAATACCGCCAGAACGGTCACCGTAGACTCGGTCAAGATTATTGATCCCCGTGTTGCCGGAGACTATGTTCCGGTTAATCCCGTCTCTGTTGCCCAGAACGCTGAACTGCAATACGAGGGTATCAATATTACCCGGCCTACCAATTCAATTGATGACCTTGTTCCCGGAATTACGCTCGAAATCCACGAGAAAACGGACAAACAGGAAACGGTTACCGTCAAACCTGACACCGAAACGGCCAAGAATGAAGTCATAGCCTTCGTGGCGCAGTATAACCGTCTCCTTGCTGAAATCAACATTCTTACGCAAACAAAACCCGAAATCATCACCGAGCTGCAATATCTCACTGATGATGAGCGTGAACGCGCCAAAGAAAAGCTGGGGCTTTTTGTGGGAGACACAACTTTAAACGGCATCAAGGCGTCCCTTCAGCGTATTGCGTCCGGTGTTTACCCTACTCCTGACCAGGAAAAAATGGCCATGCTTTCCCAGCTGGGCATTTCCACCAGAGCAACGGCCGGAGGAGGCATCGAATCATCACGTTTGCGCGGCTATCTTGAAATAGACGAAAAGAAACTGGACGAAATGCTCTCAACATCGATGCCTGCAGTGCGTGCCCTTTTTGGATATGATACAGACCGTGATCTGGTAATAGACAGCGGTATCGGCCATGCTATGGATTCGCAGATTACTCCGTATGTGCAAACGGGTGGAATCTTTTCAACACGTACAAATGGTTTGGGAAACCGTATTACGGCAACGGAAAAAAGAATTACACAGCTTGATGAAAAACTTGAGCGGAAGGAAGCCGATTTGCGCCGCAAATACGGCCAGATGGAAGGAGCTCTTCGCAGCCTGGAACAGCAATCAGACTCGATAAGCAACTTTAACCGACAGAACAGCCCACGATAATCAGGAGCCCCCATGGAAATCAGCATCAACGGAAACAATATCAATTACAGCCTTGAACAGGAAGAGAATGTAGGCCAGATCCTCGGCATACTTGAAAGCGAGTGTGAAAAGAACGGCATGACCATAACGGGTATTTCAGTCGATGGAGAACTTCTTGCACCGGATGAACTTGATCGCCTCTTCTCAAGGACACCGGAAGAAATATCATCGCTTGCACTTGAGACGATGTCCGGAGGTGATATCGTTTCCGTAATGCATCGTCTCGCAGTCAGAATGGGAGAACATGTTTCAGCTCTTTCGGAAATTCCCGTTCTCCTGCAAACCGGTGAAGACGGACAAGTCATGGAAATAATTCATGCGTTTGCCCGTGATTTTGAATCACTCTGCCAGAGTATTCCCCTTCTGAACAGCATCAGTACACGTGATACTTCAGCGCTCCTGGTAGAAGGCATACCTCTTGATCAGTATCCCTCAGAGCTCACGCCATTGCTTGGTGAACTTATTGAAGCAATAAAATCCAATGATACCGTGCTTATGGGCGACATATCAGAATATGAACTTGCACCGAAAGTTGAGGTACTGGCCAGCGTTCTTGCCACGGTATAAACAAGGGAGGTCCCCATGACCACATTGTCCCGTCTTCAGGTAATACCCTACAGCACATCATTTGATCCTTCCTATGTGTACTTCCTGCTCGGATTCGCCGTCATCATAGCCATAATCATTGCCGCAAACAAATATGTGCAAAAAATGAAAAGCGGGACACGAATTACCAAACCCGGTGTTATTCGGCCAACTTCCGCTTTCATCCAGTCACGAACGTTCAGAAAAGAAATCCGTGAAGTAGCAGCAATTTGTGCGCTTGATACCGCTCAAACCGACTTTTTTTCACGATTGTGCACCAAATACCATATCTCCAACCCCTTGTATCTGCTCCGCAACGAGAAAATGATGGATGAGGTCTTTTCACACGCTTTTCATGCACTCTCCGAGTCCGCATCTCCGGAGAAAGAAAAGGAAGTCAGCAAAACCATCCTGTTTACTATCCGGGAATCCCTTGATAACTACCGCAAATCCGTTACCGTTCTCAAATCAACGAGATCCATAAACGGCGGCCAGGAGATTGTGCTGATAACACCCCGCGAAGAACATTACCCCACGGTTGTACTTGAAAACTCGGCCCGCGGACTTATCTGCCGCATTCCCCGTGATGAATTCGGAAATGAAATCCGCTTGCCTCTTTGGACAAAGGTGAGTATTTTCTTCAGTACCGATGCCGGTCAATCGTATCAATGTACGGTACGTATTCTCCGCTATGAATCAGGTACACGGGAAACGTATGGGATTCTCTCCCATACGGATTCACTCAAAGTACTTCCAAGCAGACGTCACGAACGGGTCAGGATTGATCTGAACTGCCATTTCCGCCATGTCCGTGTTGCCAATGTGGTGAACGGCAGGCAAACCATACATCGGTTTTACCCTGAAGGCAAGGAGTATAATGCGACACTCATTGACATTTCATCCGGCGGATGTTCAATGCTCTCCCTGTCGCCCCTTACGCACAATGAATACATTGAAATTCAGTGCACAATTGACGGCAAATACGCTGATACCATGACCGGTAAAGTTGTAGATATTGAAGATGCGCCCCACGGGACCGGTTCAGTCGGACATGTGAAATTTGCAAAGATGCCGAGGGCTACCATGAATCGTATTTTTACGTTAATATTCAACATTGGAGATACGCACACGTGACAATACTGGACATTTCCGATATTACCCGTAAGGAAAACTGCATATATTACCGGCGTGAATTCAAGGCTCATGCGACCATAGACCTTCCCGGTAAACAGCATTCCGGCGAAATCGAATTCACCATAGAAACAGCACCAACGGGGAAAAAAGAAATATCCGTTACGATCCTGGATTCAATTGATTATCCGCTGGTACCCATTCTGAGAAACCTCAAGGAATACATACACGATCTTGACAGTTCCGGAGTACTGCCGTAAGGATGTACATGAATCTTGAATCCCGTTCTGCCGACCATACCATCGAAATAGGCTCACGGATCGGAGCAGCACTCCAAAGCGGAGATATTGTCGCTCTTGACGGTACGCTTGCTGCGGGGAAAACAACGCTTGCCAAGGGAATTGCCCAGGGTCTGGCCGTATCGGAACCGGTAACAAGCCCGACGTTTACCCTTATATCCGAATATAGCGGCCGGTTACCGCTGTACCATATGGATGTGTACCGGCTTGAATCTACTGAAGAATTTCTTGATCTCGGTGTTGAAGACATGCTGTATGGTTCTGGTGTCTGTATTGTTGAATGGAGTGAAAAAGTGGCTGAAGCATTACCAGAGTCAACAATCAGGATTACTATTTCCATACCAAATGACACGGGACATCGAACAATTTCATTACAAAACTGGCCTTATGGAGCAATTACCCCATGAACATTGTTGCAATAGACACGGTATCACCAATTATTTCAGTTTCAGCTGCCGGTCCGGTCGGCCGGTGCACCATGAGCCTCGAAAGCCCCGTGCAACATGCGGAAACACTGACCGACCTGCTCGAAAGAACCATTACGACTGCCGGCTTCAAAATAAGGGAAACAGAACGTATAATTTGCGCCGAAGGTCCGGGATCATTTACCGGTCTGCGGATAGCCTACGCAGCGGCAAAAGGACTCCAGCTTGCTGTAGATTGTCCCCTTTTCTCAGTTCCCACTCTTTTATGTTATGCGCACCCCTTCCTCTCCCGGGAAGAAACACTCGTAAGTGTTATGGATGCACGTAAAAACCGTTTCTATTGCCAGATCTTTTCTCATGGTAAAGAAATCGGTGAAGTGATGGACTGTGCCCCCGGGGAAGTTCTTTCACAGATCGATAAAGACGCATCCATACTGATCACCGGCCCTGATGCCGATCTTTTCGTATCAGACACCGGTAATTTTTCAAGCACATCGCGGATACTCAGCATACCTTCCGGAAAAACAGGCATTTCATCAGTGATGATTGAAATTGCATTAGCAGGCGATACACTGTATACTTGTGAAGTAGCTGACCATAACGGTCCCCGATATGTGAGAAAAAGTGATGCAGAATACGCGAGAAAATAAAAATCCCCTGCCAGAAGACTATGAAGAAGCGGTATCGCTTGATGATATCCGTGATGAGCCTGCAATGGTTGAGGATATGCTGTGTGCCGAACACATAGTCGGCAAATCAGGCAACCCTAATCTCCCGATTCTCATGATTGACCGCAACCTCATGATCGTTCACGCAACCCGGGCGGTTGTTTTACTTTTCAGGCAGTATTATGAAACATTCAAGAAGCCATTCTTTAACATCTTTGGCAAGTGCCTTTCCCAGCATGATTTGAGGGTTCTCCTTTCTTCCATTCAGTCCCATGAATCCGGTTTTTCCTGGAGTGGCATCTTCCGGCACAAAACACCATCAACTACGACATTGTATACAAATACCACATTCATTCCCCTGATTGAACAGGGCAGCCGCATTAACGGGTACATTGTGCATTTTTCCGACATAACCCGTGAACATAATGCCCGTCTCCATGATACTTTTCAGGGTATCATGGAAGCAGCAAAACTCAAGGACAACGAAACCGGTCTGCATAATGAGCGGGTGGGATATTACAGCAAGAAAATATCTGAATATCTGTATAAATATAAACTGTACTCGCAACTTGACCCGGATTTCATAGAAAACATCGAGTTTCTGGCCGCCCTTCATGATGTGGGTAAAATTGGTACGCCTGATTATATTCTTCAGAAGCCGGGTAAACTGACTGAACTTGAATGGGAGATAATGCGTGAGCACACGATAAACGGTACGTTTATTCTTGCATCGCATCCGGATCCCATGGCAAAGGAAATAGCACTGTCACATCATGAGTGGTGGGACGGATCAGGGTATCCGTTCAAACTTCCCGGTGAAATGATCCCCCTCTCGGCACGCATCGTTACCATTGCCGATGTATATGACGCACTGCGTATGAAAAGAACCTATAAACAGGGATTCTCCCATGAAGAGACCGTCGCAAAAATCAGGAATGGCGCCGGAACACAGTTCGATCCGGCGCTTATAGACGTGTTTCTCAAAGTCCATCAGGAATTCAACGAAATATGGAAACTCATGCGTGATGCCGATGACCATGAAACCAGTATCCCCGAAAGAACCGGTGAATTCTCTCTGCCGGACGGGAACGGGCCTTAATCCTTCTTCAGGATAATACCGGAAAGAGTTTCCAGGTTTGCATCGGAACCAGCCGCTGCACGGTTCTCGTTCTGAATCGCTTCAAAAACTTCCTGCCTGAATACTTTCACCGATTTTGGCGCTTCAATTCCTATTTTTACCTGATCACCACGTATTTCAATTATTGTCAGCGAAATGTCATCGCCGATCATGATTTTTTCATTTGTTTTTCTGGACAATATCAGCATTATTGTACGCCCCGCTTTACCGAAGCTTCCGCCAGAAGATCGTGTTTGGTGTCCCATCTCGGATCGGTCAGGATGGCCTGCATTGCGCGGTTGTTTTTCTTGTTGATTATGAGCGGTCCCTGCAGATTAACCGTAATGGATCCGCCGTCACGGGGAATGGTTATCAATGCGAAAACCAGAACATCCGAAGGGGACTCAAGGGCGAGAGGTTCCAGAAGAGCATCATCAATATCCAGTTCATAATCGGGCCGGAAGAGGAAGGGATCAATGGCAAGAAATGCCAGCTCCTTGCTGTCCAGGCATTGTATCCAGATAAATGGATTTTCCTTGGCATCTACAAGTGCATACCGGTGATATTGTGAAAATCCGTAAAATCCTTCTTCCAGCTCAATAATCTGTTTATCAACAATGGATACTGTACCCATTGCCTTTGTTTCAATTTCCATGCATATCACCTTATCTCATGTAGTTAAGCAATGTATTCGAA
>CAZQEF010000084.1:0-1810 GCA_964592325.1 uncultured Treponema sp.
TGCCGGTTCTTGACCCGATAATCGCGCTGCTCGTCGGTCTGTGGGTAATGAAGACAGCCCTCGGAATGTTCATGGAGCTCAATCTTGAACTCATGGACGGCAATGCCGACGACGCCCTGTACAAGGAACTCTTTGAAGCGGTAAACAGCGTTCCCGGAGCCGGAAACCCGCACCGCGCGCGCATCAGAAAAATGGCTGCGGCATGGGACATTGATCTTGATATTGAAGTGGACGGCTCAAAGACGGTCAGGGAAGCGCATGCGATAGCATGCAGCGTGGAAAAAGCGATCCGTTGTAGAATACCCGATATTTACGACATCGTCGTGCATGTGGAACCGGAAGGACACGGAGAACATTCAGAGCAATTCGGTTTATGCGCGAAGGATTTTGACTGATTTCAGGAAGCCTTTTCAGCTTTCCATTCTTTCCACGCGTGAATGAACTCAAGCATATATTGTTGAATATCATCAAACCATTCTTTTTGAAACGCGGCCGCATCCGGTCCGATATACCGGTAATGCCAGCATTCCCACCGGTATCCAGTAACTGCTTCATATCCGTCGGGAAACGAGAGCGACCACCCGAATCGTGCCGCATTGTCCATGAGCCACTTTCCGGCGGCGGTTTGCGCAAACTCGTCAGTAATGGAGCCGAAATCCACTACCGTGCCCAGCTGATGCTGGCTGGCGCCGGGCGGCGCTGACTCACGGTCTGCCACTTCCTTCCCCAATTGGCGTACGTTCCGGTCATAGAGTCCTTCCTGGTACTTCCAGCTCCGGTAGGTTGAAGACACCACCAAAGTTATTCCGTCTTTTCGGGCTGCTTCCGCCATACGCTCCAGCGCTTCCTCTACATTCTTTCGCAGGGACAGACCGTCACGGTTGGGCAGGTAAGACCGTCCTCCGGCAACCGGAACCATATCCGGTGGAACGAATTCTTCCGGAAGCCGGTGAAGTTTGTCGACCAGGAGAAGCAGTCCGCCGGTATCAGCGGCAAGCAATCGCTCCAGTTCCGGAACAAACCGTTCCCGGCTGCTGTTTATACGGGTGATGATATCTGCCGGTATGGTATCGGGAGCATGGAATACTGTTTCTGTGTTCACGGGAACGGGTTCCGGACGCGGTTCGTTTCGTTCCCCGCCAAAACAGGATACAGCCAGGAGAACAATAGACAGTATAAGCAATAATTGTTTCACTGTGAAAAATCCTTTATTTGCCATCCACGCTTGCGGGCAATATGCCGGAGCCGTGGATCGGGATGAACCGCCACCGGGCGTCCGACCAGGTCCAGCAGGGGAAGATCATGCACGCTGTCACTGTAAAATGAACAGTATTGCAGGTCGATACCGCTGCGTTGGGCAAAATCCCTTATTATTGAGCATTTTGTCCGGGAATACACCGGGGATCCGACAATATGTCCGCTGAACAGTCCTTCCCGGTAGGCAAACTGGGTTGCAACCACATCCGCGGCACTTAACTCAAGATGCTGTGCCAGGGGATACACCACTTCAAAAGGCGAAGAGGTTGCAAGAATGACCCGTACTCCCGTATTTCGCAGCGCCTTTATCTCACGTACTGCTCCCGGATAAATCCCGTTCTCAAGATAATTCTCAAATGCTTCTTTCGCGATACGCTGAATGGCATCCCGGGGCACACCGGCAAGGCGAGGAAGCCCATACCGGTATATTGTCCCGATTCCCAGTTTGAAGAAACGGTACATGATGTACACAAAAGGAACCAGTAAAACATACCACCAGCCAATGAGTCGTTTTTTCATGGTCTTGTGTCGTATTACATTTTTTCCACTACTT
>CAZQEF010000084.1:1820-6902 GCA_964592325.1 uncultured Treponema sp.
CCAATGAGTCGTTTTTTCATGCACGCCAGTATGAACCAAAAAGATGTGGCATGGCGGCTTATGGTGTGATCTACATCGAAGAAGGCAATTTGCTCATATCGCATCGTACTATAAAATAATGATTATGACCCGCTTGAACAAGCCTTTGCGGAACACAATGCTGCGCGCAAGATTGCTGCACATCCGTAACCCCAGCCCGCGGTAACGTCGTGTTGTCTTGTCATAGTACGGAGTGAGACGGGATTCGGGGAGCGAAGACGACCACACGTTCAGGGAATAGTATCGGACATAGAGCCGCGGGGAGGCCTCCTGACACAGGTACATGGTCACCGGCATATTGAACAGGGAGCGGTTGTGCATGAGAATGTTCTCAAATACTTCGGTTGCTGCAAGCTTCAGCCGCATCCGCTCTCTGCCACCAAGATCGCTGTGCGTATCAATAAATTTTTCAAGGCGGAGAATGCTTTCAGCACGCGGTGCCAAACGGATTACTGGGTGTTTTGTTGTCAAGTATACTAAATGACCTCAGTCAGCGAGTAGATCACCGTAAACATGTCCGAGAACCCGGTAGACTCAATTGCCAGACGGACTATTTCAGACGGATTCATCACGTACAGTTTATGGCCAACATCTTCTCCGTCATCTACGGCAGCCATAAGAACACCAAGTCCCGATGAAGAAAGATTGTTTACACGGGACAGATCCAGAACCAGATTTGTTTCCTTGATAAGGCTATATACCTTTTCCTGGAATTCGGTGTACGTGTATGAGTTTACTGTCCCGGCTACTTCAAGAAGGACATAATTGGGTCCTGTTTTTTCAATGATTGAAATGCTCTCCATGTTCTAACAACCCCTTATTTATTCAAATACTTGATAACAAGCACGGTGATGTCATCTTCAAGTTCACGGGAAACGAATTCAGTAAGATTGTCGTAGAGGAATTTCGCCATACGCCCGGCAGGATATGAACGGTTGTCCATAAGCATCTTCTGAACCCGGTCTTTCCCGAAACGTTCGCCGCGGAGATTCGTCGAATCGATAAGTCCGTCAGTAGTCATCAGCAGAATATCCTGTGGATTCAGGGAAATTTTCTTTACCTTGAGATACTGGCCAATATTCTTTACGAATCCGAGGACGCGCCCGTCACCCTGTATTTCAATTGCATTGTTGTACGACGCGGTATACAGGAACATTGCCGGAACGCCACAGTTGATGTAGAACAGTGTATTTGTTCTGAAATCCATTAATCCGAACACACCGGCAAAGAACGTCCCTTTGGGCAGATTGTTCCGCACAAAACTGTTCACCTTGACTACAAGATGTTTGAAATCCTGTGTTTCCCGGAGAAATGTTCTCATTACCGTCTTGAGAATGACCATGGACATGCTCGCATTGAGCCCCTTTCCGGATACATCACCCATAACAAACAGGTACTTATCGGAACCGAGCTTTATGAAGTCGATAAAGTCTCCGCCAAGCTTGCGGGCGGAACGGGTAATAAAATCTGCGTCAATCTTGTCGTGATCAATACGGTCAATATTTTCCTGTATTGAAGTAATAACCTGGCCGGAAAACTCAATTTCACGGTCAACAGTAAGAACGACGGACTCGTTCGCGATGTTCTTGAGGTAATACATGACAAGAAAGAAATTTGAATAGAGGTTCGACAATACCCGGTAATCGTAATCGGTATAGTCACCGCCGCGTTTTTTTGCACCAAGGAGGATGATGCCGACAATACGATGGCCTTCCCGGAGGAGGATCATTGCGTCGGCCCGGCCTATATCCAGGATCTGAAGAATATTGTGTTTTACATCCGCATACAGATGATTTGTAATTGCCTGTGTCTTCAATATGACCGATTCAGAATTGCCAAGCAGAAAATCGATTGCCTTGTTCTGGTTGATAACCAGTTCATTCTTTGAGTTGCTGGTCGAATGGATGGTGACAAGTTTTCCCTTGTCATCCGATACAAGAATGTCCACCGAAGAACAGCCGACATACTGGTCGAGCAGCGACACGGTTTTCTCAACAACTACATCACCGCCCGATGTATAGTCAATTGTTTCAAGGCCGGCTTCAAGCTCTGCCTCATATTCAACACCGATACGGACAAATCTCCTCATCTTGCGTGCAATGTATTCACGGAGAAAGAGCATGGACAGCGAAGAAACGACCAGCAGAACCACCAGGGAAACAGAATCTTTCGCGTTGTCGATAATGAACACGGCAAGGGCTGCCATGGCAACACTGAAGATAAAGTTCAACACCGTAAAATTGACCAGTGTGGCAGTTGCAAGGGTGCGGTCAAAGAGAGTCGTAACCGATATCGCCTGATACAGCAGTACCAGCATAACGGCAAGGCCGAATGGAATACAGAGGTATCCCCACAGATAATGAAAGGAAAAACGATTCATGAACCAGGCTGATGCAAATCCCGCACAGATGGAAAAAGCGACGAACAACAGACGTTGCCGGTAAATACGGCTTTTCATGCCGATAACCCGTATCAGCAGGGACAACACCGTTATGGCCGGTAATGCAATGATGAAAACCAGTGCGTACAGCCCAAGACTGTCAATAACACCGAATGCCGGCACTGAGCCGATACGGAGAGAACCTGCCTCCGTGATGGAAACAAGCCCGGTAAAAACGAGATATGCGGCAAAGACAAGAGCCAGCCAGTTCACCACCTTGAGAAATTTACTCTCGGTACCATAAGGAATGGAAACAGCAAAACGCAACAGCGATACAACGGTAAATGAAAAGCTGAGCAGGGCGATGCGCATCATGACAAGAGCAAGAGTCGGATTTCCGGTATATGCAAGATGCGCGGCAACCGCGGAAAAGAGTGCAGAGAAAGAGGAACCCATGCCAACGGTAGTAAAAAGATTGTTTTCCTTATCTGATTGTGAGTCCAGATAATAGGAAAAGACAAAAAGGAAGGCTGCCAGTGCGTAATTAAATATGAGCAGATTCATGGTTACTCCTCAATCTTTGCGACAAGCATGGTTATGTCGTCGCGCAATTTCTTGTCGCCATTGTATTCCATAACCAGATCAGCAATATCATTGACAAAATGCCGTGCGGTTTTATGCGCGCTGTTACGAACCGTATTGAGGTAAAGATCCGTATCGCCCAGTTCTACACCGGATTCATCCATGACCTCCGATACACCGTCAGAAGCCATGAGAACAACATCTCCGCGATACAGCGGAGCTTCCTCCTGGACAATATCTTCAAGATCAATAATACCGACAAGGCTGCAGGTTGACTGCAACGGTTTGATTTTGTATCCGCCAGGCGCCCGGGTAATAATGATCGGGTCTGCCATTGACGCATTGACATAGCGTATTTTCATTACGCGGGTATCAATGATACCGATAAAGAGAACGGCATACTTGTCCTGGAGATGCATACTCTTGATGGCGGTATCAATCGCCCGGATGACACCCGGAAGGTCTTCCTTGTTTGCAATAATCTTGACGGTATTGCTGATGACACCCATGATGAGCGCTGACGCAAGTCCTTTTCCCGAAACGTCGCCAAGAAGAAAGAAAGTCCGGTGTTCATCAATCGGAATAACATCATAAAAGTCGCCGGACACGTTTACGAGGGGGCGGAAGTATGCGGCGATATCAAGATGGGGGATTTCCGGCATTGTCTGTGGCAGGAACGACATCTGCGTTTCGGCGACCATATCCCATTCCTTGGAAAGTTCCGAAATCGCCGTCAGCTGGGTAATCGTTTTCGTACGCTTCTGGAAATTGACGAATTCATAGTACATGGTATTAAAAACGGACCGTTCAAAAACTTTCATGTACCGGCACAGAACGTAAAAATGGAGCTTCCCGTATACCAGAAAAAATCCGCGTGCATGATTGAAATCCGATACCAGACCAAGCTTATCATCAATAAGATAAAAACCGTCCGGCCAGCTTTCCGGAAAATTCCGGGACAGGACTTCCAGGGTATCAGGATCGGTACTGATCTGGGTAGGACTGTTGTAAATAACATAATTGTTGACCGTATTTACGTAGAGCACAGACGCGTCCGCATCATGTTCAAGAACCGTGGCAACAGAATCCATGAGATCCTCGAGCGTATACGAAAAACGGAGTCGATCAATAAACTGTATCATGAGACGGCTGTCATTGACACGGAATGTCCGGTGTTCAAGACGCTGCCATATTCCCCGTATGACCAGGGAAGACGAAGTTCCGGCAATGAAAAACATGACCGCTGCGGCAATAAAACGGCCGCCAGCCGGTATTTCGGGTAAAAGTATGATGAGAAAGAAAGAAAAAACCATCCCGATGAAAGTATCTACTGCCAGTTTGGCAAGCCTTTTGCGGGTTTGAATCATTCCGAAGCACCTCTTTGCAGAAGAGAGACATACCTCCCCTGTAAACGAATTCACAGAAAGGCTTCCCTTCAGTATGCAGAATACAAGTCAGCAGTGTACAGTGTATCACAATTTGCGTGGTTTGAGAAGAAAAAAGCTTGTTGAGCTTGCTACGGTTTCCTGTCAGGAAGAGATTTCGGAAAGCGGAACCGGTTCCGGCATGGTGTTTTCACCTTCCGTCCGGGACACTTCCTCAAGCAGGCTTTTCGCCTTTGAAGACAGTTTTGACGGAATTTGCACCATGATTTTTATGTACAAATCGCCTTTCCGGCCACTTGCAAGAGGCACTCCCTCGTTGCGGATACGCAAAAGCTTTCCGTTCTGTGTTCCCGCGGGTATTTTCAGTTTGAGGTGCTTGTCATCAAGCGCGGTTACCGTAATTTCCCCGCCAAGCGCTGCCTGCGTCATGGATATCGGTATGGCGCAGTACAGATCGGCTCCGGAACGTTCAAAAGCGGTATGTGGCTTTACCCGGATAAAAACAAAAAGATCTCCGTACGGGCCGCCGTTCTGGCCAGCATCTCCCTGACGGGGAATGTTTATCCGCTTGCCGTCTTCAACTCCGGGAGGTATGGTTACCAGGATCTTTTGACGTTTCTTTTGAACACCGCTTCCCGAACAGTCGTGGCAGGGATTTTCAATGATCGTTCCCTCACCATGACATGCAGGACAGGG
>CAZQEF010000085.1:0-6831 GCA_964592325.1 uncultured Treponema sp.
GTCCGGTATTCTGGAACGGCTTGTACAAGCGGAATACCCGATGAATATCCCTCGGCAATTCGCCGGTCTTCCGGTATCTCAAGCATGAGTGTGATTTGCTCGTTCCTGCAGTACTCACGTACCCGGCCGTCACCGGAATCACTCCGGTTTATTACCACGCCAAAAGGCAGGTTCATCTTTCGGACGGTTCGTACAGCCAGATCAAGATCATGAAGACCGAACGGCGTCGGCTCGGTAACCAGAATGACAAAGTCCGCATCCGACACCGTGGTCGTCATGGGACATGAAGTTCCGGGAGGAGAATCCATGATGATCAATGGATTCTCTCCGGTAACTTCCTCCATTACCGAGGCAAGATCCGCTCCCTTCTTTTTTACTGCCCGGATAACCGGCGGAGACATCGCCTTTCCTATGGAAAGAACGCCTTCTGCCAGTGCCAGTTCGCGGGACTCCCCCGCACCGGCCGGAACAGTACCAAAAGACAATTCGCCAACTGCCGACTCCTCTTCATGAAGCGCGCCATGAGGACAAACATGGACACAGCCGCCGCAGGAATGGCAGAGTTCCGTAAATACCATAACGGACGTTCCCACACAGACAATCGCGTTGAACTCGCAAAACCTGCCGCATTCGCCGCAGGCGGTACATTTTGACTGGTCAAGAACGGGAACCGGTACGGTAACCTGCTCCGTCACTCTCCCGGCGTCCCCGCTGAGAAGCAATGCCGAATTGGGTTCTTCCACATCGCAGTCAAGAAGTACCGCCGGATCGGGCACGGAAAGAGCGAGAGATACCGCAACGGTTGTTTTGCCGGTACCACCCTTTCCCGAAGCTACCGCAATTCTCATATCCAGTGTCCCTCAACATCCGCGGCGTCGATTCTCTTCAGTTCACCGACCTTCCATGCCCGGTACGCATCCCGTACCGTTGCTGCTGAAGAAAGATACACTTCAACTCCGGCAGCCTGTAATACCTTGAACGCCTTTGGGCCTGTGTGTCCCGAGACAAGGGCGGCTGCGCCCGCGGCAACAACATGCTGCGCGGACTGTATTCCCGCTCCCTGCGCCGCGTTCAGATTCTGCGAATTGTCTACAACATGAAACTCATCAGTCTCTGAATTGATGATTATGAATTTCGCGGCACGGCCAAACCGTGCGTCCAGTTGCGAGTCCAGCGTATCGCCGGATGTTGAAAAAGCTATGTTCATTGTTTTCTCCTTACATGAGTAATGAATGTCCACGGCCCCGGTTTCGGCACCGACGGCGCCTGCATCCGCATCCGGGCATGGCGAAATTCGCCTGAACCAGGTTGCCTTCTTT
Source organism: uncultured Treponema sp. (assembly GCA_964592325.1). Classification (GTDB taxonomy): domain Bacteria; phylum Spirochaetota; class Spirochaetia; order Treponematales; family Treponemataceae; genus Teretinema. Next base: position 1,320 of record CAZQEF010000085.1, read on the forward strand.
CCAGGCTTGAATAACCTGCTCAAGCGGGCCTGCAATGAATGATATGACTTCGATGCCCGACGCAAGGATTACACTTTCGTATTCGCGGGAAATTGCCCCGCAGATTATCTGTGTAATATTGTTCCCGGCGAGAAACGAAGACTTGAATGCGGCGTTGCCCTCCGGAATCGTCAGTTCCGTACGCGAGTCATCTTCAATAATCAGGCACTGCCGTGCGACATCAAAGACCGGAGCAATACGTCCGTTCCATATCGTAATTGCGGTTTTCATGACAATGGATAAGCAATTTCTGTGCCAGGACAAAAATCCGCAAAAGACATCTGTAATCATGCAGTTTATCATTGTACTAATTGCAGCTATGCAATGTTTATTGCGTGAATGCAATAATTTGACAATTGCTCTTGTGCAACCTTCTTGAAAAATCATGATCATTATCACCGTACGCCTGTAATAAACCCCGTCCGTACAGGTTGGCACGGTTCATGCTTATTCATGGACAAACCAGAGGCAAGGAGGTAACACTATGCCGAGAGGAGATGAAACAGGCCCTATGGGCCAGGGTCCCATGACGGGACGGGCAGCCGGTTTTTGCGCCGGGTACATTGTACCGGGTTATGTCAATACAGCACCCGCAGGACGCGGTGGATTCGGAAGAGGTAACGGCCGAGTTCCGGCCAGAGGCGCCGGTCACGGTGGATTTGGGGGCAGACGAGGCTTTTGTGGCGGTCACGGGTTTGGCAGGGCAGCCGGCCGCGGTTTGAACGCGGGCTTTGGTTGGGGCGGCTACGCGACCGGTTCGCAGGCCGCCGCGGCCCCAGGGACTGAACTTTCACCGGAAAACGAACGTGAAGTTCTCGCACGCCAACAGGACTACCTGACCAAAGAACTGGATGCCATCAACAAACGGCTCGCCGATCTGGAGTAACGTGATGTCGGATTTCATTACCATAAACACCATAACCGTCCCGGAGATTTTCGGACCCCTCCGGGGAGCAAACGGAAACGCGCGGATTACCGGACCCTGCGGCGACACCATGGAATTCTGGATCCGGGTGGAAAATGATACCGTGACCGCCGCACACTACACTACCGACGGCTGTTATTTTTCGAACAAATGCGGAGCCACCGCCGCGATCATATCAACCGAAGCGCCTGTTTCCGTGGCGGAACAGTTCACGCAGCAGGACATTCTTGCCGTAGCGGGTGATATTGAAAAAGCAAGCGAACATTGCGCACTCCTCGCAGCGAATACCCTTAAGGCAGCCATCGCCGACTACCGTCGGCAGCGATACCGGGCGACCCGCAGCGCGGACAAAACTGAAGCGGGCGCGCGTTCCGTCCTCAACCCCAAACCGCCGCTGCTTGTTTCCTGCCGCGGTACCGACGGCCGTGACAATGCCCTTGTTGTAGTTTACGGCGGAAACTGCAGTTTCGACCCCCCGTCGGTCATGATCGGCATCGTTCCGTCGCGGTATTCCTACCACATCATCAAAGAAACCGGCTGCTTCGTGGTGAACATCACTCCGCCGGAAATGAAGGAGGCGTATGATTACCTCGGCTCGCACTCCGGTCGTGATGAGGACAAGCTCAAGAAGCTCGGTGTTCGCACCCGTGACGGCGTCAAGGTCTACGCGCCGGTCCTCATCGACTGCCCGGTAAACATTGAATGCACGGTAACGGGATCGGTCATGACCGGAAGTCATGAAATGTTCATCGGAAAGATTGAATACGTTCACGCCGACCGGGAAATCGTTGATGAAAAGGGCGGCATCGACTGGTCCATGGTGCGGTTTCTGTAGATTTTTCCAACAAAATTGGCACCAGTTACCAACAATTTTGGCAGCAGTGAATTCGGTTTGCTTTTTCCTACTACTTCGCTATATTTTGTATAACAGGAGGAAGCAATGAAGAAAAAAATCGATATCGCATTTTTCGATGCCAAACCCTATGACCGTCAGTATTTTGAGCAAACCCTGAAAGATTTGGCGTTTGATGATATTGAAATAACCATAGACTTCTTCGAAAGCAAGCTCACGGCAAGCACCGTGGGGCTCGCGAAGGGACATCAGGTTGTCTGTGTCTTCGTGAACGACAAGATTACCGAAAAGGTTATTGCGACTCTACATGAATATGGCGTGGAACTCATAGCCCTGCGCTGCGCCGGATACAACAATGTGGACCTTGAAGCGGTCTACAAGAAGATTCATGTAGTACGGGTCCCGGCCTATTCGCCGCACGCGGTTGCGGAGCACGCGGCCGCCCTCCTCCAGACCCTGAACCGGCGCATTCACACTGCCTATAACCGGACCCGCGACGGCAACTTTGCCCTTGCAGGCCTCGTGGGACAGGACCTCTACGGCAAGACCGCCGGTATCATCGGCACCGGAAAAATAGGAAAGATTCTCGCGCAGATTCTCCACGGCTACGGCATGAAAGTGCTCCTTGACGACCTGTATCCCGACCAGGAGTTCGCAAAAAGCATCGACGCGGCCTACGTGGACCGGGAGACGCTCTACCGCGATTCGGATGTCATATCGCTTCACTGTCCCCTCACCCCGGAAAATCGCCACATGATCAATGACGAGTCAATCGCGCTCATGAAAAAGAACGTGATTCTTCTGAATACCGGTCGAGGCGGTCTCATTGACTCACGCGCCCTCGTTGACGCTCTCAAGGACGGCCGCATCCGCGGAGCCGGGCTCGATGTATATGAAGAAGAAGATCAGTACTTCTTCGAAGACTGGTCGCTGGCTCCGATCCGGGACGACGTGCTGGCCCGGCTCATCCAGTTCCCCAACGTACTGCTTACCTCGCATCAGGCCTTCCTGACCGAGGAAGCCCTCGGCGAAATAGCCCGGGTTACCCTGGAGAACGTGCGGCAATGGGCGGTTGAGCATAAAACGGCAAACGAGGTGTGCTACCAGTGCACGACCTTCAACGGCAAGGAGAAATGCAGCCGGCAGGAAAACGGCGTATGCTGGTCCTGATCGGGAATGCGCGCAGTTACCGCTTCCAGAAGACCCGGGTAAACAGAACGAGAACGGTGTATACCTCAAGACGGCCGACGAGCATGATGAACGAAAGCCATGCTTTTATCCAGCCGGGGAAAAACGCGTAGTTCAGCGCCGGGCCCACGAGTGAAAAACCGGGGCCGATGTTTCCCTGCGCGGCGAGGGTTGCGGTGAGGCTCGTAAGTATGTCATACCCTGCTGAAGAAACCACAAGCGTGGAAAGAAGGGCGGTGCCGAGGAAGAGATAGACCATGGCCGCTATGTCGTACACAATTTTCTTGTGCATGTATTTTCCGCTCACGAAGATCCCGTACACCGCGTGCGGATTCAGCAAATACTTCATCTCTGAAAGCGCCATCTTGAAGAGGGTGTAGGCCCTGCCGACCTTGATCCCGCCGGCAGTAGATCCGGCGCAGCCGCCAATGAACATGAGGGTGAACAGTACCGTTTGCGCGAAAGCCGGCCAAAGGAGATAGTCCTCGGTTGCGAACCCGGTTGTCGTCAGAATTGATGCAACCTGGAAACAGGCGTGGCGGAGGTTCTCCGTCCAGAGGCGGTCGGGACCCAAACGGACCAGGGTCAGGGTGACGAGGAGCGACGCGACAATCAGTATTCCCATGTACACGCGCCATTCGTGATCCCGGAATGCTTCCCTTTTTTTCCCGGTGAGCATACGCCAGTGTATGGTAAAACCGGTTCCGGCAAGGATCATGAACACAGTGATTACGATCTGGATAAAAGCGGAGTCAAAGGCTCCCACCGACGCGTTGCGCGTCGAAAACCCGCCGGTTGCCATGGTGGCAAAGGCATGGGTTACCGCATCGAACCATGACATGCCGCCAAACATCAACAAAACAGACAGCACGACCGTCAGGCCGAGATAGATAAGCCAAAGTATTGAGGCGGTATGCGAGAGCCGGGGAGTAAACTTGTCCACCTGGGGACCGGGAGCTTCCGCTTCCATGAGCGTCCTGCCGCTGATTCCAAGGAGCGGGAAAACGGCAACGGTAAGGACCACGATGCCCATGCCGCCAAGCCAGTGGGTTGTCGCCCGCCACAAGAGCAGCGACCGGGGAAGAGCTTCGATATCGGTGAGAATGGTGGAACCGGTCGTGGTAAAGCCGGACATCGATTCGAAAAACGCATCGGCCGGGGAAAGGGAAAAACCGGCCAGATAGAAGGGAACCGCGCCAATCATGGCGGCTGCCAGCCAGGAAAGAACGACAAAGAGATACCCGGAACGTTGGGACAGTTCAACCGCTTTGCTCGAGACGATCAGGGAAAGGACAAAGAGAACGGCGCCTGAAATGACCGGAATCATGAATATATCGAACGCAATCCGAGTCTCTCCCATTAAAACACCGGCAACAAAACAGGCCATCATGAAAAGCGCAACAATGGAAAGGAGAACGGAGATTGCCCGGAAAAGCGCCCTAGCTTCCATCGGTACCACCAAACACGTGTTCCAGTGTGGCAATATGTTTCTTGTGGGTCACGAGGCCAATTTCGTCGCCGCCTTCAAGCAGGGTATCGCCGGTAGGAACTACCAGCGATCCTTCTTTCATGATGAAGGCGAGCAATACTTCCCGGGGCAGTTCCAGGTTCCGGAGCGCTAACCCCGTCACCGGGGAACTCGGACTGATGGTCAGATCGACGATTTCCACATCGTCCTCATAGAAGTCATAGATGGTTCTGATATGCGCCTTTCTCACTGTCTCGAGGACAACCGAAACAACCGCGTCATTTGAACAGATGTACGAATCGATGTCCATGCGGGTGCCGAGATGCAGGAACCGGTGGTTGGTCGTTATGGCGACGCTTTTTTTCGCGCCGAGCGACTTTGCCAGCTGGGCGATGAGAATATTCTCGGCCTGCGAGGTTCCGGCCGCGACAAAGAGATCCTGGCGGGCGACGCCCACTTTTTCCAGGATTCCCTCATCGAGACAGTCCACGTTCTGTATGGTAATGCCTTCATGCGTATGCGCCAGCCGTTTGCATTCCTCGTCCCGGGAGTCAAGAATGGTGATGTCAGGTTTCTTTTTGAAAAGTTTCCGTATGAGGCCGCTGTTCCGCTTTTTGTCCGGATTCTGCAATAATTCGAGAAGCCGCTCGCCGATGCGGGTAATGCCGACGATCATGATTTTTCGGGCCGTATTATCCAGCCCTTCCACCGGACCGAGCAGGTCATTCAGGGAATCCGGCGTCCCCATCACATAGAGCTTGTCTGTTTCCTCGATACGGCAGTCGCCTTTGGGAACCACGATCCCGCCGGACCGGACTACCGCCGCGATAAGAAAATGCTTCAGGGTACTCTGACGGATTTCCCCGAGCGTCTTGCCGATGTACTCCGGGAAAACCGGCGCGAAAACCGTACGGAGCTGGAAAGCGCCTCCGTGAAGCGGAGTCACCGATCCGGCAAAGCCTTCATTGAGAATGACCGAGAGAACGCGGGCCGCTTCCATTGCCGGATGTATCAGATAATCGATACCGAATGATTTTTG
>CAZQEF010000086.1:0-4713 GCA_964592325.1 uncultured Treponema sp.
AAGAACCCGCCGGGCTTCCGCTCTTTGTTCCGCGTTCGTTATGAAAACTGCCGAGCGGTACTGTGTGCCACGATCATTTCCCTGCCGATCATGCGTGGTGGGATCGTGCATGCGGAAAAAATGACAAAGCAGGTCTGTATATGAAATGACTGCCGGATCATAGATGATTCTGAGTGTTTCGGCGTGTCCGGTGTCGCCACGGATCACATCCTCATAGGACGGATTACGGCTGGTACCGCCCGAATAGCCGACTTCCGTATCAAGCACTCCGGGAAGCTGGCGGAAATATCCCTCGGTACCCCAGAAACATCCCGCTGCGAACAAAGCATACCGTTGATTACCAGTGGGACGGTAATGGTCATACCCTTCTCTGCCGAGTTCCGATTCGGGGATGAATCTGAGCGACGCTGAATTTATGCAGTACCGCAAACCGGATGTTCCGGGACCATCGTCAAACACATGTCCGAGATGCGAAGCCGATGCGGCGGCGGATACTTCTGTACGCACCATACCGGCACTGGTATCTGTTTTTTCCGTGATTACTTCCGTAAATACCGGCTGCGTAAAACTGGGCCATCCGGTTCCGGAATCAAATTTGTCAGCCGAGCTGAACAGGGGGACACCTGATATCAGGTCGACATAGAGCCCTTTCTCCTTATTGTCCCAGTACTCGTTGTGAAACGGCGGTTCTGTCGCACAATGCTGTGTTACCGCATACTGAAGGTCAGTGAGTTTATCATTCATGGTATACCTCCCCTTCAGATACAATACGAATAAAACATCGCGGAGGAAAGTCAGTTGTCTTCGAGATAATGGTTTGTATAGCCGTTAAAAACTTCCGGAGGAAGGTCTTTCATGATTGAGTCGTAACGGGTTCGGAGGGTTTCCCCCCGCGGACTCCTGGTGAAAATACCGTATATGGATATACGGTCGTCTTCAAGGGGAATAATGCGTATATCCTTGCTGTATCCCCTTACATTCATCTCATAGACCAGGGACAGGTAATTGATATCCAGCAGGGCGTCAAGACGGCCGCTCATGAGTTTACGATGATTAATTTCCCGGAATTCTGTTGTAGTTACCAGTTCCAGTTCGATTTGTTCGTGTTTTACAAACGACGGAATAAACGCGCTGGTAATGAACCCGATTTTCATGCCAAACAGGTCTTTCTGAGCGGTAATCGAAGTGTGGGGACTGTCGTTCCGGACAACTATACAGGAAGCAATATTCGTGAGAGGAACCGATGAATAAATAAAACGCGACGCGCGGTCCGGTATCTTCGTAATGTAGGGAATAACGTCAATCTCGCCTTTCTCGAGCATGATTTCAAGCCGGGGAATGGGATAGGGGCCTGACACTTCAATGTCAATATCCATACGGGGCGCAAGGTAATCACGCCAGAAGTCCACGGTTACCCCGCCTGGCTCGCCATTGGCGTCGGTCATCATGAATGGTGGCAGCATGAAAAGACCTATCCGGACCATTTGCCGCCCGGCCGCAGCACGCTCTTCCGGCCTGAGCACCGTTTCTGTGGTACTCAGGAAGAGGAAAACCCCGGTTAATAGCAATATCAGGCGATAATGCTTCATCTTCTTCCCCCGACAGAGACCGACTGTGTTTCCAAAACTCCGGAAGCATCCATGCAGGAAAGAAAGACATCCACAAGAAACGGATCAAAACTGATCCCGCGTTCTTTCCGGATTATATTGAGCGATTCTGTTACGGAAAATGCCGGCTTGTATATCCGCTTGCTCACCAGTGCATCGTAAACATCGGCAATTGAAACTATTCTGGCTTCGAGCGGAATGGATTCCCCGGAAAGCCCTTCAGGATAGCCTCCGCCGTTCCATTTTTCGTGATGATACAGAACAATATTTTTTGCGACAGGATCAATAATCCTGTTGTCAAGAATCCGATAACCGATTCGGGTATGTTCCTTGACCTGTTCAAATTCTGCCTTTGTCAGTTTTCCCGGTTTTAGAAGGATTTCTTTTCCGACTCCAACCTTGCCAATGTCATGAAGTGGTGAATACAGTTTGATGGCTTTTACAAAATGTTCATTCAGTCCGGCCCCACGGGCTATGTTCTCGGATAAAAGCGAAATCCGTTTTATGTGATTCCCGGTTTCTTCATCAAAATAAAAATTTGCACTTTCGAGGGCGGCAACCATTGCCATGGTCATATGCTCAATTTTCTGTCCCTGTTCTTCAATTATCCGCTCGCGGTTCCAGGCCCGAAAGGCTTCTTTTACCGTCATAATCAGATCGTTGCGATCCCAGGGTTTTGAAAGATACCGGTATAATGCATTGTTGTTTACGAGATTCACAATTGCCTGGATATCAGAAAAGCCGGTAAGAAGAATACAAAGCGTATCAGGGCTTTTCTTCATGGCCTCAACGAGAAAAGCATCACCGTTCATGACCGGCATACGCTGATCAGAAAGGATTACCGGAATCTGATCACCTTCAGAGAGAATATCATCTATCATGGAGAGCGCATCAGGTCCTGAATCTGCAATATCAATCGAAAAATCACCAAAAAAGACATCCTGCGAAAGTTCCCGGCGAAGGCTTTGAAGGACTATAGGTTCATCATCCACGCAGAAGATATGACAGTTTTTCATGTACCGTCCCCTTTGTCCTGACAGCACTTTCTAACTGCTTCTGTGAGCCGGTCGGGGTTCCATGGTTTTTCAATTACATCGGTAATGCATCCGTTTTCCAGAAGACGGGCGATCACTTCTTCGTCAGCCTGTCCGGTTATCATTACGGCCTTAATATCAGGATGCCTTGCCTTTACCGTCTCGAGAAATTCATCTCCTTTGATCCCGGGCATGAGCCAATCCGAAATGATGAGGATAAGCTTGATCCCGTCATGTTCAAGCTCTTCAATTACCTCATAGGCTTGATGGGCATCCGTTGCCTTTTCGTAGATATACTCATCCCCAAATGAATTACGAAGCTCCCGCACCAGGCTCAGGAGAATGAGTTTTTCGTCATCGACACAGAGAATTGCTTTTCCGGGATTACTCATATACATAATTCTATCCATACCGCATGAGAAGTCAAACGGATGGAAGCGTTATTTTTATCTCCGTTCTCCCCGGCCGTGAATTAACGTCAATAGTACCGTTATGAGCTTCAATAATTCGCCGGCAGATATCCAGTCCAAGTCCCATTCCCTCGCCATGCTGTTTAGTAGTAAAAAATGGCTCGAAAATACGTAGAAGCACGTCATCGGGAATTCCCGGACCGGAATCGGTGAAGGAAACAACGGTCCTTGAATCTTCGGTCGTTGTTTTGATTACAAGTTGTCCCTTGAATTCCATCGCCTGTGCGGCGTTCCGTATAATATTCATCCAGACCTGTCCGAGTTTTTCTGAGGAACCTCTTGTTTTTACACCGGAAAAATCACGCTGTACCGTAATACCGTGCTTGAGCATGTTGTGCATGAGTGTCAGAATTTGTTCGATATCGTCCTCGATCGAAACAACGGCTTCCATGTCGTCCTGTTCCGATGACAGGTAAAACTTGAGTGCGGAGACGACCGCAGCAGCCTTCTTTCCCGCGACATCTACAACTTCTGCCATACGGCGGGTCATCAGCAAATCTGAAGCATTCTTGATTACATGGGCCGCTCTCGGTTCAGAGAGAAGCGTGAGCAATTCCTGATCATCGGCAGAAATCCCGAGGTCGGCAAGATATTCGGCTATCAGACGTTCATCGACTACTCCGGATTCGGAAAGCAGGGCACGCAACTTTCTCACTCGTGTGCGACTGGTTTCGGGTATATCAAGAGTCTTGCTCATCGCTGTACCCAGGATCATCACTCTCGTATACAATGCAAACTCACGATCGCTCAATGCAGTAAAAAAATCGTGGAGTTCATTCATTTTCATGTCGAAATAATCAATTATCGTCCTGTTTGATGAAAGAATTGCACCGAGCGGGGTATTGAGTTCATGGGCCATGCCCGCAGCAAGAAGACCCAGTGCAGAAAGTTTTCCCGATTCAACAAGACGATCCTGTGTTTGCCGCAGCTCAGCTATTGATTTACGCAATTCAATGGTGCGTTCTTCAACACGCTTCTCGAGAAATGCATTGGCATCAACCAGTTCCGAGTTCTTTTTGAGTATGCTTGCCGCCATATCGTTGATAAGGGCCACCAGTATGTTTACATCCGTATAACGGGACAATTCTATGCGTGATGAGTAATCTCCGCTCCTGATTAAACGTATACCGTCCAGAATTGAGCCGAGTGAGCTGAGAATCTTTTTTTGCAGAAGGAACCGGTTCCCTACAAGATTAACCAGAAACACCGCGATAACAACAAACAGGCCGATGAAAAAAAAGCGATTTCTCGTTGCAATAATTTCCACATCACTGAAATGCAGTGTAACCGTCCCGAGAAAAAGATTCTCGCGATAAATGTCGCGTGAAATCGGATCCAGATACCGTGATTCCGCTCCGTTGATTTTGTATAATAATGGCCCGCTCGCCTCTGATTCAAGTTCAATCCCCGAAAGACGTCCCGAGGAAAGCATGGATTCGGCAATACGTCTTGCCTGCTGGTCATCCACGTTGTACAGCGGCTCCGATAAATATACGATCAATTCGTCAGCGACCCGTTCTGCATCATATCGAAGGCTTTTCCCCATCGAATATGAAATAACGAGCATCGACACTACCTGAACCATAACGATGATCGTCGTGG
>CAZQEF010000086.1:4723-6749 GCA_964592325.1 uncultured Treponema sp.
GAATATGTTAAGAAAAATGACGTTATCAAGCAGCCGACGTCCGCTACCGGGAGCAGATAGTATTCTCATGCTGAAAAGCATAGAAGATGCGTTGGTACCTGTCAAACACAGAAACCATTACGTCGAAAATTTTCCGGTCTCGCTCTTGAGCGTGTCAGTCTGGGTTGCGACCTGCTGGGAAACTTCCTGGAGGTAGGTCATTGATGATGATATTTCAGTAACCCCTACTGCTATTTCCGACATTCCGGATGCCACTTCCGTTGAAAGGTTTGCGACATTACGCGCGGAATCGGTAACAGCCTTGACAGTTTCATGCATGTCGATGGCAGAACTTTTTACCAGTGTGGTTACATTGTTGAGTTCTGTTGTCGCCTCGATTATCTGCTCACCACCAGAAGAAAGTTCCTGGGTATTGGCATTTATCTCCTCCAGCGCTTGTATCGTCGAAGCGGTCTCGGTTCTCAGCACATCAAAAGTCTGTTCGGATTCAACAGAAGCCTTTGCGGCTATCTCGACCTTGACAAAGATATCCTTGACCAGTCGAGCAATCTGCTGTGAGGATCCGCTTGCCGTTTCTGCAAGCTTTCGAATTTCGTCCGCTACAACAGCAAACCCGCGGCCTGCATCTCCCGCATGTGCAGCTTCTATTGCAGCATTCATTGAAAGAAGATTTGTCTGGGAGGAAATGTTGTTTATGACATTTGACATCTCGACTATCCCGTTCGCAAGATCTGCTATTTCTTTCGAAGCCTGTGTCGCTTTTGAGATGGCCTGACCGGATTTCTCGATCACTCCGGCAAGTGACTCGGCCGCTTCTTTTTTGTTCCCGACAACAGTTGCAACGCTCTTCAATTGCGCAATCATCTGTGTTACCGATGCCATGGTCTGTTCCACCGCCGCAGATTGCGTACCGGTGGAATCATTGAGCGAATCGGCGCTGCGCGCGATTCTTTCAAGTGCAGAGGAGACAGACTCCGTTTCCCTGTCCAGTTGTTCAATCTGCCGGTTGATTGAATCCACATTCTTCGCAATCTGCGACGCGGCTGAGGCAGTTTCCACGGTATTTGATACCAGATCCTGCTTCTGGATCGCGAGGTCAACTGCGGACTGTTTGACAATAACGATGATATCTTTCAGCTTGTCTATGAAATTGTTGAAATAACGTGCAACATCGCCCAATTCATCCTGCGAAACGGCCTTGATTCGGGTACGTAAATCTCCTTCTCCTTCCGAAAGCCCGCGTAAACTGTTGGCGAGGGTTTTGAGTGCTGAAACTACTGAACCGGTAACAATAAAAAGAACCAGGAAAATAACCAGCAGCAGGAGTGCGCCAAGAATTACCAGTTGCATGGTTATGGCCGCGACTTCGGAGCGGGCAAAGGAGTTTGTGAAGGTCAGTATTGCTTCTCCAATCTTGTCGGTCCCAAAGTAAATATCCGCCGTTTTAACAAACACTCCCGGCGGCATTTTTTCATCCGCAAGACTGGCCATCGTTTCGCCCTGCGTATCGCGGATCTCAATACTGACGACTTCCCGGACATCCTGAAACGAGGCAAGACTCTGTTTCAGTCCTTCAGTATTCATGTCCCACAAATACGCACTGGTGTTCATTGCAGCAAGATTGGTCAGCACGTCAGAATATGACTGTAGCTCCGCGTTCTTTCTCCGGGATTGGTCCATGGAAATGTACAGCACAAAGAGAAAAAACCCGACCAGGAATATGGTCGCAATGGGCGCAAGCATTTTCGCACGAAGTTTCACAAGTCTATCCTTTCAAGATCAATATCGATACTCCGATTGCCTGACAGACAACACTGTTCGGGGATCAGGGTTGCCAGTTATCATACGTACCGGATTTGATTACATCGGCCAGTATCCTTTCCAGCTTTCCGTTTGCTTTCAGTTTCCTTATACCGTCACTGAGCAGTTTGTCGGTTTTATCCGAATCGCTGCCCTTGGGCAGAGCAAATCCGATATTGTAGGTATCCCATAACTGTCTCCGGATATTACCCAGGGACGCGATGTT
>CAZQEF010000087.1:0-6684 GCA_964592325.1 uncultured Treponema sp.
TAGGTATGATTGGTCAGGTTTACCGGAGTGGGCGCATCAGTTTTTGCAGAATAGGATATGACTATATCATTATTGGCCGTCAGGCTGTAACGGATTTTCATATCCAGTTCACCGGGAAAACCCTGTTCCCCGTCCGGACTTTTCCGGTAAAACAGTACGCCGGCTTCCTTGCCGGTTGAAAACGTTTTCGCTTTCCAGAGCATGCGATGATACCCATGGAAACCCGAATGCAGGCAGTTGCCGTTATCATTTTTATCGAGATTATACTCGGTACCTGCCAGTGAAAAACGGCCACCGGCTATGCGGTTGGCAAAACGTCCGACCAGACAGCCAAAAAAAACCGGATTTGCAATGTATCCCTCAAGAGTTGAATACCCAAGAACAATATCCGCTTCTTTTCCCTGCTTGTCCGGTACCATCAGGCTGGTTATGATACAGCCATAATTTGTTACGGAAAAAGACATATCACGATTTGAAATCGTAAACAGCGACACTTTTCTGCCATTAGACAACAGACCGAACGTTCTTTTTCTGATTTTCATGCAGAACTCCTGAAGAAATGCGGCTACAACAAGTGTAGCTGAGACTAACCGTATTTGCAAGAGTACAATGTTGCCAATATGCGGTTTTTGAGGGTATAGTACCGCAAGGAGAATTGCGTTGGAGGACATGTACGACCGGCTTGGCGACATTTTACGCGACCGTCTTGCGAATGACGATGATCCGTTTGACAGCTGGGATCCGCACCGCGGGAAAAAACGCCGTGCCGGAAACAGGGCACAACGGAAACCGGCTCCCATACGATCCGCTGCACCCGAGCGTGTTCCCGTCCCGCCGGAACTGGTTGAAGATTTCCGGGTACTCGGGCTTATGCCCGGTGTCAGTCCGTCAGAATGCCGTGACGCGTGGAAAATGCTCATGAAGAAACACCACCCGGACAGGCACAATCAAAGCAGCGAAGCAACGCGCATCGCTACCAGAATCAATAATTCCTATAACAGAATAATGGATTGGTATAAAACCGGAGACATCGGTTAACTCTGCGGAATGAAACCGTATTCATCAAGCTTCCGGTGAAGCGTTTTCCGGCCGATTCCCAGTACTTCGGCAGTACGGCTCTTGTTTCCGTTTTGCGCCGCCAGTGTCTGCAGTATGACTTCCCGTTCGGCATCGGCCATGGTTGAACCCACAGGAATGGAAATGGCCGGCACCTCATCCATATCACGAATGGATGGCGGCAGTTCATCCAGCGTAATGACAGTTCCGGTCGCCATGACTACCGAGCTTTCAATGCAGTTCCTGAGCTGTCGGACATTTCCCGGCCAGTCATACGCATAGAGAGCCTGACGTGCTTTGGGTTCGATACTTTCTATAACCTTGCCGTTTTCCCGGGCAAATTCTTTTACAAACGCGCTTATCATGAGCGGCAGATCATCCTTGCGCTCCCTGAGCGGCGGCACATGGATACGCACCACGTTGAGCCGGTAAAAGAGATCCTCGCGGAACCGGCCTTCGGCTATTTCCTTTTCCAGATCACGGTTTGTAGCGGTAATGACCCGGACATCAACTTCCATGGTCTGTTCGCCCCCTACCCGTTCAAACATTTTCTCCTGGAGCACCCGGAGTATCTTGATCTGCACTGACTGGTTTATTTCCCCTATTTCATCCAGAAATATTGTTCCCCCATGAGCCAGTTCAAATCGTCCTCTCTTTCGTGATACGGCACCGGTGAATGAACCCTTTTCATGTCCGAACAATTCGCTTTCCAGCAGATTCTCTGCAAGAGCTGCGCAATGGACCTTGATGAGCGGCTTATCTTTCCTCGGAGAAAGATTATGAAGCGCGTTTGCAATCAATTCCTTGCCGACACCGCTTTCCCCGGTTATCAATACCGATGCCTTCGTGGGAGCCACACGTTTTACCACGTCAAAGAGTTTCAACATGGCAGAGCTTTTTCCTATGACATGTTCAAAACTTTTCTGTTTCCCGGCTTCCTGTTCCAGCTCCCGGTTCTGCAGAATGAGTTCACGGTTTTGCAATGCCCTTTTTACCAGCAGTGAAAGCCGGTCAAGGTTGAGCGGTTTTGTCAGAAAATCATAGGCACCGGAACGCATCGCCTCAACCGCGCTCTCAACGGTTCCGTGGCCGGTCAGAACAATTACCGGTATGCCGGGGGTCTCGCTGGTGATCCGTCGGAGTACTTCTTCACCGCTGATCCCGGGCATGCGCAGGTCGGTTATTACCAGATCAACGTCGTTATTCAGCGCAAGGGAAAGACCGGTCGTACCATCTTCCGCAAGAAGAACCTCGTATCCATCCATTTCAAGGGCAGCCTGAAGTCCGGTGCGTATGTTTTTCTCGTCATCTATTACCAGTATGGTAAAATTCAATGTCCTACTCCTCGTACTCAAGCATTTTCTGTGCGCGCCGGAAAATGGGAAGCTGTATGGTAAACCGTGTTCCCGCTCCTTCACGTGACTGGACGGTTATATCGCCACCGTGCCCCTTTACCACCTTGTACACCATGGTCAGCCCGAGTCCGGTCCCGTCAATTTTGGTGGTAAAATAGGGTTCGAATATTTTGTTCAGTATGTCTTCCGGAATGCCGCTGCCGGTATCTTCAACTATAATCCGTATATACTCATCGCTGAAAGCGGTTATCAGCCGCACAAGTCCGCCTTCCGGCATGGCAGCCTTTGCATTCTTTAAAAGATTAATGAGCATTTGGCGGAGGAACCTCTCATCACCCTGAATCTGCGGCAATTCACCGGCAAATTCCCGTTCAATGCTTATTCCGTCGCGGGAGAATTCCTCGGTAAGGAAATTCGCAAGATCTTCTACCAGATCATTGATATTCAGATTTGTGAATTCGAACGAGATGGGTCTCACGGCAAAAAGAAAATCAACAACAATCTTGTTAAGCCGCTCCATTTCTTCGTCAACAATATCAAGATACTTGCAGATGGTGCAGGTTTTATCCTTTTCAAGTTTTTCAAGGGCTTTTCGGACCAGTTGAATATGAATACTGATCGAACCGAGGGGATTCTTGATCTCATGGGCAACGTTTGCTGCAAGATTCGTCAAACTGGCAAGACTTTCAAGCCGCCGGTTTTTTACCTCTTCCTTTTTTCTTTCTGTAATATCATCAATCATGATGATTGTTCCGCGGACCTGTTTTGTTTTCACAAGCGGCATGACACTGATGCTCAATATCTTCGGATTATGCTCGTCATTCAACGGGAACTCCCGTCCATGAACGGTTTGTTTCTGCTCAATTGACTGCTCAACGAACAGCGAAATATCGGGATCCCGGATACAGGCCCATACCGGCTTTTCCTGGAAATCATGGTGCTCCATGGGCAATATGCGGGATGCGGCCTTGTTGTTCTGCACTACCACATGATAGGCATCACACACGAGCAAACCGGTGCCGAGTGAATCCAGAACGGCATCAAGCATTTCATATTCTTCTGTTATCAGCGTAAGGAGGCTCTGTATCTGTTCACCGTTCATCCGGGATGTTTTTTGCAGGGCCCGCCTGATAAACTCTCTCATAGCGCGTAACGCATCTCCACAGACAGTTTTTCCAGTGCAGCAACCGGTGAAATATTGTATGTGTCCACTTCGGAAAGTGCCATGCGTATGGCATCATTCCATCGGGCATGGATTATTGTATCCCGGGGTGTAATTGATGCATCACGAAGCAGAACGGAAAGGCAATCGGTTACCGAAACAAGGAATTTTCTCCAGATACTGTCCGGCTTGCACTTGTTCAGACCGTTTACAATCTCCTGCATGCTTTCAGCGCTCACTACCCCTTCTTTCGCTGCAAATATTGTTTCGATTCCTGAAGGCGGGTTTCTCCCTTCCGATTGTGCGTCCCGTATAACCAACCGTAAGAATGATACTGCTGAACCGGAAATATGTGCGGGTGATACCGGCAGAAATCGTGAGAAATACCGGTCAAGCGTTTCACCCTCTTCGGGATCATCATGAAATACGCGGGTAATTACCGATTGCTGCACATCAAGCGGCCGGCTTATGAACCCGTATGTTCGTACCCGTGAAAGAATGGTCGGCAGTATGGCACCCCGGCGGGATGTCGTGAGAATGAAAACGACATCGCGTGGAGGCTCTTCCAGTATTTTGAGAAAAGCGTTCCGGGCAGAGTCCTGCATGCGGTCCGCCTGCTCGATGATAACCACTTTCTTTTTGCCATAAGGCGCAAGGTGCGACCATGACGATATACGGCGTATCATTGAAACAGGAATGGATTCATACATCGCGGCAGTTTCAAGCTTTTCCGCTTCCGCGACAAGTGCGGACACCTTCTTTTCTGTTGCCGGCTCCCCGCTTTCCCCGGATGCACTCAATTGTTCAAATTCTTCAAGCCCTTCGGAAAGTGATTCCAGGGAAGAAAGTGCTTTCCCGTAGCGCGCTTCATCGCCCTGATACATTGAAGCGTCAAACCGGAGAACCAGTTTCCGTATTGACCGGATAAACAGAAAACGGGATGCCGCTTTTCTGCTGCGAAGATATGCCTGAGCCGCGGATTTTATTTCCGGCAGACAATCTTTCGCGCCGGCCAGAAGAAGATCCGGGTGCAGAAGAATCCGGTGCTTCTCGCATGAGGAACATGAACATGTCCATTCGGCGGATCCTTCAAGACAAGAGAGTGTTCTGGCAAGCTCCAGCGCACAGGTCAGCTTTCCCGAAGCAGTTTCCCCGGAAAAAAGCACCGAAGGTGGAAGCGTACCGGCAGTAAAATCCTGGATGAGTAATGACGATGCGGGTTGCGCAAGCAGATTTTCAAACATGAGGATGCGGATCCCTCCTACCGTTAAGCTAATACCCCTTTATGAGTTCCGGGATATACACCGTACCGCTGAAAACAAGCGGTTGAAACAGACGGTACCATATACTGGTACCGGTAAATGATGCGGTATCAAACCAGGGCTGCAATTCAAGCACAATTATTATCAGGATAATTGCAAGCAAACCTTCTATGATGCCCAGAAAAAAACCGAGCGCAAGATCAAGGTTTTTCATCGATTCGCCCTCAAAGGCATTTCCGACGATTCGCTGTATCATTTTGACCAGTATGTACAATACCAGAAAAATGAATAAAAATGAAACCAGTCCCGGAAAGGAGTCAACGCCGATAAGCCGCTGAACATGGGGCGACAGCGTCCGGTAAAAAAGCACCGCACCTATACAGGCGAGAATCACCGCTGCCTTCGAAAAGAACTCGGCAATAAACCCGGATCGGGTAACCTTGATGATGAAAAATATGAGCACAAAGAATAATACTGCATCAAACGCGGATATGGTCACGAGTATTCTCCTACCGGTTCGATTTCATCAAGGAGCGCATCTGCAATTATTTGTGCAGCGTGTACCGAACCAAGCGTACGCGACGCATTGGCCATGCCTGAAAGAACTGATTGATCACGGAGGAGTGTTGTAACGGTACATAGCAGATTATCAGCAGTTGCACGTTCTCCGCCCAATACGACAGCGGCCCCCGCCTCTTCAAAATAACGCGCGTTATCTATCTGGTCACCCCGTGAACCGGCAGTTTCAAGCGGTATGAGCACCATCGGTTTTCCCGCGGCAGCGCATTCCCACAGTGAATTCGCGCCCGCACGTGATATTACCAGATCTGCGGAAGCAAGGACATGCGGCATTTCATCACGGATGAATTCAAAAGAGCGGTAATTACCGCTTGTTTCAACCTTCTCGAACAACTCCGCATCCTCGCGGTTGCCGGCGCCTGTTTGATGCACGATACAGCAGACATCCCGCAGTTTCGGTGCGCATGCCAGGACAAGGGTATTTATCTGCCTTGCACCGAGAGAACCGCCCTGCACAAATACAACCGGCAGCTTTTTGTCGGTAAATCCGGCAAAAGTCCTTCCTGCGGAAGAAACACCATGATAAAACATCTGCCGAACAGGATTTCCGGTGATACGTATCTTTTGCCGTATTTTATGAGGAAAGCAGGTTTTTGTTTCTTCATACGAAACAAAAATATTCCTGGCAACTCCGGCGTTCAACCGTGTGGCCAGACCCGGAGTCACATCGCACTCGTGGGTAATAACCGGTATGCGCAGCAAGGCAGCGGCGAAACAGGGCGGCACACTGACAAAACCGCCTTTTGAAAAAACGATTGCCGGTTTGATCCGTATCAAATGATACAGGGAAACAAAAAAACCGGCAGCTATTCTGAAAAGATCCAGGAAATTTCTGAAACTGACATAACGCCTGAGCTTGCCTGACGGTATGCCGTAAAAAGACAGACCGGCGGCCTCTACAATATTCCGGTCCATCCCGGTTGAAGAACCAAACCAGACACATGATATCAGGGGATTTTTTTCTGTAATGATTTCCGCAACGGCAAGTCCGGGGAAAATATGACCGCCCGTTCCTCCACCGGCAAATACAATGATGTGTATCATGTGGCCGGACTATTGAAAAGATCAAGCAGTTTCCGGTTCTTGAAAAGCCTTGCATACCCAAGCGCAGACATTCCCAGTTTGTCTTTTGCCAGCGGATCGGCCCCATGCTCATACAGCAGCGCTGAAATGCGCTCGTCACCACGGCCCGCGCACAAAATCAGGGCAGTTTGACCGTCCTTGCTGGCAAGATTAACGTCGGCACCCGCTTCAAGCAGAATCCTGCACA
>CAZQEF010000088.1:0-2392 GCA_964592325.1 uncultured Treponema sp.
CCCATTCCCGGCAATTCGCCGATACAACCATGCCCGTCGCATATATCACAAAAATGGCATTTTGGTCCAAGTGTATCACCCATGTGGTGACTATAAAGGAGTTTTAAGACTGAATCAACTGAAAAGAGAACGGAATACTTGACGAAACAATATTACTGTATTAATACAGTATTAACACATATGCGTATAGACAAAGATAGTTCGACACCGTTGTATATTCAAATCCGCGAATCGCTCAGGAGCGACATCTCAGCCGGTGCACTGTCAACCGGCGACCGGCTTCCTGCCGTTACTGCAATGGCCGCCGAGCGGGGAGTAACAGCAGCAACAATCAGACGGGCACTATCCGACCTCATCGACGAAGGGCTCATATACACACACGTAGGAAGAGGGACTTTTGTCGGAGCAAATCCGGACCGCGGAAGCATCAACGCAAATCCACGGCCGCAGTACCGGGAGGAATCCTCCGGACAGGCGGCAAGGCGTCTTGCGCAGCGCGTACAGGAAAGCCTCCAGGAAATGCTCACCCTTGCACAGAAACCCTCTGTAATCGCCTTTACCCGTGGTGTAGGAAGCCTCGACAATGTCGAAAAGGATGTTCTTGCCCGTATGACGACGAGGGCTCTTGCGCATGGAGAGGATTTCTACTGGGACTATGGAGATCAAAAAGGTCTTCTCTCCCTCAGAAAAGCAATTGCAGACCATTATCTCCGACGGGGCGTGGAATTGTCCCCCGAACAGATTCTCGTAACAAACGGATCACAACAGGCAACCGCGCTCATAGCGCAACAGGCATCCGCAACCGGCAGCCGGGTATTGTGCGAAACTCCCTGCTACACTGGCGGAACCAATGCATTCGGCGCATTCAACGTACCCCTTGAAAGCGTGTTGCGTGATGAGTCCGGCCCGCTTCCTGAACGCTTTGCATCAGATGATGATCGCGATTCCATCCTCTATCTCTGTCCCATCCTGCACAACCCGATGGGGACCGACTGCACAGACGAACGGCGTGATACCATTACCGGCTGGGCAAAAAGAAACAGCGCGCTCATTCTGTCGGACGAAGTCTTCCATGACCTCCATTTTGAAGAAAACGGCGTTCCTCTCTCTTTTCTTCAGGATCCCGGCCCGGAACGTGTTGCCGTTATGGGATCGCTGTCAAAATCGTTCATTGCCGGATTACGTGTCGGATGGATAATCAGCTCGGAAGAGAGAATTCGTACGCTCACCCGTGTAAAAAAGACCATGGATCTCGGTTGTCCGCCTCTAATACAGGGGATTGCACGCGAATTCCTTGAAACAGGATATGAAGAGCACCGGAAACGGGTCACCGCTTTGTACCGGGAACGGAGAGACCGGACACTGGAGGCTCTCGAACGGCATATGCCGGACGGGGTGACCTGGACACATCCGCGGGGAGGATTTCAGCTCTGGGTAACCCTTCCAAAACCATATTCAAGCGTGGCTCTTTTCCTGCGCGGAATAGACAACGGTGTAGCGTTCCTGCCGGGGCCGCTCCAGGATATCAACAACCGTTTTCTTTCTTCCTTCCGGTTGTGCTACGGCTCTTTGCCTCCGGAAGAAATCGAGACTGGTATTATACGACTCGCCCAAACCGTTACGCAATATCTTTCCCGTCCGCCTTCCGAAAACGGACTCGCCGGACTGGGAGACTTCTAATACAGATAAGGAGAACCATATGAATACGAATGATGCATTCAGGGTAAAAATCGGACTCGCCGAGATGCTCAAAGGCGGAGTAATAATGGACGTTACGAATGCCGAACAGGCCCGGATCGCCGAAGATGCCGGAGCGGCTGCGGTAATGGCCCTCGAACGGATTCCTTCCGATATCCGGAAGGATGGCGGGGTATCCCGCATGTCTGATCCCGAAATGATCAGGAAAATCCAGGATAGTGTATCAATTCCCGTCATGGCCAAATGCCGCATCGGGCATTTTGTGGAAGCCCGCATACTCGAGGCAATGTCCATTGATTTTATCGATGAAAGCGAAGTGCTCACGCCTGCGGACGAGGCGTACCATATCAACAAACACCAGTTCAAGGTACCGTTTGTCTGCGGATGCCGGAATCTCGGAGAAGCACTCCGCAGGATTGGAGAAGGCGCGGCAATGATGCGTACCAAAGGAGAAGCCGGAACAGGTAATGTTGTTGAAGCGGTACGGCATATGCGTCAGCTTATGGCAGACATCCGCCGTATACAGAACATGGACGAAGCG
The DNA here is from genome assembly GCA_964592325.1 of uncultured Treponema sp. Taxonomy (GTDB): domain Bacteria; phylum Spirochaetota; class Spirochaetia; order Treponematales; family Treponemataceae; genus Teretinema. The sequence goes on from CAZQEF010000088.1 coordinate 2,240, forward strand.
GAACTCATGACTGCCGCCAAGGAGCTGCAGGCCCCGTATGAACTCGTGCTTGAAACAAGAAAAATCGGCAAGCTTCCGGTTCCTAACTTCGCGGCCGGCGGAGTGGCCACGCCGGCAGACGCCGCACTCATGATGCATCTCGGTGCAGAAACC
>CAZQEF010000088.1:2402-6612 GCA_964592325.1 uncultured Treponema sp.
TATTCAAGTCAGAAGATCCCGACAAACGGGCAAAGGCAATTGTACAGGCGGTAACGCACTACACCGATTTCGGCAAGCTGCTTGAAATTTCTACCGGACTCGGCTCCGCGATGGACGGACTCGACATTGCTTCAATGAGCGACGAAGAACGTTTTGCAGGGCGGGGATGGTAAAGAAAAGACAAATCGGCGTACTGGCGATCCAGGGCGGGTTTTCCCGGCATATCGAGATGCTTCATTCTCTTGGTGCACAAACGACAGAGGTTCGCACTGAACGCGAACTGGCCGGGTGTACTGCCCTGATCATACCCGGCGGAGAGTCCACGGTCTTTACAAAATTCCTCACCTCCCCCGACGGGAAACCGAACAGTTTTCACATGGCCCTGTCGACCTTTGCCCGCAACTATCCCGTCATGGGCACCTGTGCAGGTCTTATTCTTCTCGCGCAAAACTGTGCGGACCCCCGGGTCACGCCTCTCGGAGTTCTCCCGGTCACCATTGCGCGCAACGGCTGGGGGCGGCAGACAGAATCATTCATAGCCCGGGTGGATATACATTTCAACAACAGGGAACAAAAAAACACCGCCCCGTTTGAGGCGGTGTTTATCCGGGCACCCCGGATCACCGGAACGGATCCCGATGTTGACATCCTTGCCTCTGTTACGGGGCCTGGCGGGGTACCGGAACCGGCTATGGTCGCCCGGGAGAACATCCTCGGACTGACTTTCCATCCGGAACTGACCGCGAAGGATACGAGAATACACGAGTATTTTCTCTCCTTCGCGTAAAAAAAGTCGTTTACTTTACATCGGCGCCAAGAATTTTATACACGTACGCCTGCATGCCGATAGACGCAAAAATGGTGACAACATACACGGCCAGAGTAAGAAGCGGGCCGATACCGGGAATCCGGATAAATATCGCTGCTGCGATTGAAGCCACCAGGCAGAGAACAAAGTTGGCACCGAAAATAGTTGCCTTTGATCCGTAGGTAGCCTTGTTGCTCTTTGAAATCGCGTCAACCGGGCTGATTTCCTTGTCTACAGCAAACAGCAGAGCCAGAGACCATGCAAGTCCAATAACAATACCGGGTATAATGAAAAGCATCATACCGGCGGTAACACCCATGACAACAAGACCATAGGTAAGGAAGAATTCGCCCATATACTTCCGGTACCTGGAATCAAAAATCTCGGTCATAGAGATTGTCTCTCCCTTGCTTGCCTTCGCGACAATACCGACAACCAGACCAATGGTTGTTCCGACATTAAGATACGGGATCCAGACCGTAAGAACCCACAGCAGTGCGTTAACAAGAATGGGAAGCAGGTTTTTCATCCCGATTCCAACGCCTTCCTTCAAAATGGCCGCAACAGTCAGCTTCTTTTCCATTCATTCCTCCTGAATTTTCGCATATTTATATGCTACAACCATTGTAATACACAAAATAGACGTATTCAATTTTTTAAAACTTTTTTTCCAGAATGAGGCCGGCACGGTAAAACCCGATTGTGCGGGGATTGTCCCGGTCAATATTCCGGAGCTGATAAAAGTCATAGTCCCCGGTGTTTCCCTCAAAACGCCTGATTGTCCGTGCCTGAACCATTGCGGAAAGCGAAAGAGTCGGCGAAAGCGAATAGACACCGATAAGACCCAATGTCCAGCGTGAAATATCATCGCCCCAGTAGAGCCGTCCAGGGGTTGTGTATAGATTTTTCTCCTGGAGAACAACTATACCGATAAAACTGAACCGTACCGGCATCTGATACCCCAAAAGATACTCTCCGGAATACACCCAGCCGTTTCTTGATTCCCCTTCACGGTTCTCCCATACCCAGGAATCATGGCTTCCTGCCGAAGTTAATGCCTGATACTGCATCTTGTGGCTGGTCCTGAAAACAACATGGTTCCAGTCGCCCGGTTTAGCGGCGGCGAAATCAAACTGGAATACGGTTCCGCCGTGGACCCTCCACACAACACCGTCAAAAGAATCCCCCACAAGCGTACTCGCCCCGTTGAGCGTTCCGTCAGGGTTTCTGCCCGGTTCATTGATACGCATTCCGTCGGCAATGGGAATATTCCAGCCGGTACCTGCGCCTCCTCCGGCAACGAACTGCAGAAAAGCAACGGGGGTAAAGATGAATGCCGCATTTCCGTTTACCGAAACCGGAGATATATCTCCTGAAAGGTTTATCAGCAGATTGTTGTTTTTGGTCAGGAGGCTTTCACCGGTTAACAGCGGGAAGCGGAAGGATTGTGTAAACTTGAGCTGTAATTCCTTACGGGTTGTTACGCTTACCGATACCGTTCGAAACGACTCGTGCTCAACCGCCGTCAACGGTAAGACCGTCGCGAAGAGAAAAACAAAAACAGAAAGGATGATGCCACTGGACAATTTTTTCATTGCTTACTCCGATACAAAAAGTACGGTAATAGAGTCAACAATCTCCAATGCGGTTGTCAAGCCGTCCAGGTTCCTTCTACAGGAACCATCACGCCCGTCCACCGAACCCTGTCCGACCGGTTTCAGATCAACACGGAAACCCGGCTCACCGGTTAACAGCCCTTCATACACAACAGATGGCTGGCCATTGACACCTGAATACCCCGGATCTCCCTCCCGGGCCTTCTTTTGCCAGCATTCGTTGTAATCAAAACTATGATTGATTTCCGCCCGGACAATATACTGTTTACCGGGTTCATACCGGGAACCATCACGCTCAAGCTGCACACGCCCGTCCGGAGTCGCGGAAGTCGCACCATCAATATCGGCAACGGCAGAAGCGTGTGTCCATACGGGAAGTGATTCGGGCCGTCCTCCGTCAGGAGCTGACCGCCAGTTCTGCTCAGCAGTTCGGCCAGTCACAGTCAGAGTATCAATGTATTCTCCATCCATGGTTTCTACCCAAACCGCAAGCTGGGGTGTTTTATTCACCGGAATCACAAATATCCACATGCGGGAATACCAGTGTTTCCCGGGTTCAACTTCTACTGTTATGCGTTGTTCCGCCACAAGCGGAAAAACTGCGACCAATACCAGCAACATCCCGATACCAATGTTTCTCTTCATCATGACACTTCTCCTTTAAACCCCAAATAATCCAGACACATCCTGATGGATGCATCAGTAAGCTCTTTCCCTCTGGTCCAATACTTCGGGAACGTGCGTTTTGACAACACTGATTCAATAACCCCCCAAAGTGAGTAAACACAGAGCGCACCGGCAAGAACAGGATCAGCGCAGGAAATCTGTTTTGCACTTATTGCCTCCTCCAACAGGGATACGGCAAGATTCATGCTGTAATAGTACCTGCTCCGGGCAACATCCTCATCCTCTACAGAATCCGGCTTGAACCGCCCCATAATGAGAACAGCTATACGGGGATTGTCAAAAGCCCAATCCCGGAATGCTTCCAGACCATAGCGCATACCGGCTTCCGGACTTGTTCCCCGTCGCAAACCGCTGACTATCTTCGCATCCATCTGTTCCAGACAATCGCTTTTTACACGGGTAAACAGCTGATCCTTGTCCGCAAAGTAGTAATATATGGTCGGCGGAGTTATTCCGCAGGACCGGGCAATTTCACGCATCCCGATTTCTTCCGGTTCTTTATCCATCAGAAGATCAAGGGCAGTTTTTCGTATCCGCTGTTCAATCTCGACATTTGGTACTTTCACATCGTTCTCCTGTTAACCTAACATTGTTATTCTAACACTGTTAGGTTTTTAATTCAAGTACAATTCATGTTTTTTTATCCTGTCATGCTCTTTGCAGTGAATCGTCTTCTTCAGACAGGCAGGGACAGTTGCCAATCTCGGCAGGAAGGGAGAGATAAAACCCCTGCAGGAAATCAACATTCATGCTTTTCAGGGATTCAAATATGTGGATGTTCTCAACGTATTCAGCAACAGTCTTCTTGTTTGATTTCTGACAAAAATGGATGATACCTTCAACAAGCATTTTTGCCGTTTCATCGGAATGGATTCTCCGAATGAGGGACCCGTCTATCTTGACGATATCAACGGGCAAATTGATGAGATTGCAGTAATTTGAATATCCGGTTCCAAAATCATCTATGGCAATTCTGAATCCGTACCTGGCTATGTACTCAATAAACAGAATACACTTGTCCATTTCGACCATTTCATCGCTTTCAAGAATTTCAAAAATGATCCGCCCTTTCTTGTTGCGTATTTGAAATTCTTGAAAG
>CAZQEF010000089.1:0-6607 GCA_964592325.1 uncultured Treponema sp.
GGAGATGAATGCAGTTCCCGCGGACATTCTCCAGGATGAGCAGTATGCAACATCCCTTGCTGCGGTTCAGGGGGCAGACAACCTCCTTGCCGCAATTGCAGGGCGGACAGGGGAACAGATAAACCGGGCAAACGGTATGATTCTGCAGGCGGATCTTGCGCGTCAGGAAGCGGAATTACGCCTGTCACAGGCGAGAACAGCCCTTCAGCGTAATGATTTCCAGAATGCACGTGATAATTTGCAGCGTTCGCGCGAACGGTTTAACCAGTCGCTTGAATTGCAGGAATCACCCGCGCTTCGTGCGGACAGTGACCGCCAGCTTGCGGCTCTTGGACAGGATATAACACGGGCTGAAAACGAATTTGTTGTCCGTGAAGTCCGTCAACTTATCAGCAATGGCCGGAACATGTACTATATGGGTAATTTCGAGCAGGCTGAACAGGTATTCATCCAGGCGCAAAACCGATGGCGTGTTACCAATATTGCAGACAATGCGGAAGTCGCGGACTGGCTGAATATCGTAAACACGGCACTTTCCATGAAAACCGGCCGAACCATTCCGGTTTCCGCCCCGCTGTACCCCCAGATGAGCCAGATGCTCAGCAATGCGAGTACCCTCTATCTCCAGGGTCGTCAGCTTATGGTTTCCGGACAGCGGTCAGAAGCGATTGAAGCGCTGACCAGTGCAAAGAAGAAGCTTCAGCAAGTCCAGCTGGTATATCCGCTCAACCGGGAAGCGGGTGAGCTGACCCTGCGTATAGACCAGGTTATTGATCCTGACACATTCCGGCAGTTCTTCCGGCAAAAGGTCGAGTATATTCGCGCCAATTACCGGAAAGAAGGTCGTACCCTGTACAGCGAGCTTCTTGACCTGTATGAAATAGACAATTCATTCCCCGGATTGAAACAGCTTGTGGAGGATGTGGAAATATATCTCGGAGTAAAGATTCCGCCTCCTGATCCGGCAAGTGTCGCGCGTTCGGCAGAGTTGACCCGCTCCGCGCGGAGAATCCATGACGCGAACAACCGCAGTTCGTTCCAGATAGCCATAAGTCAGCTGGATGAAGCCATCAGGCTCAATCCCAACAACCAGGAAGCCATAACGCTCAAGGACCGTATGCAGACAGCCGTTGGCGGACAGGCAGTAGCCGTACTGAGTGCCGAGGACGAAAAACTGTATCAGAGCGCGGTCCGTGAATTGCAACGCGGAAACAAGATTACTGCCTCGGCAATAGTAGAACAGCTTTTGCAGAATCCTCGAAGCCGTAATTCGTCGAAGATTATTGATCTCAAAAGAAGGATTGACTCACAGTTATGATGATACGCCGCATTTTTGGCACAGCAGTTTTTCTCCTGGCAGCGGCACTGTTGCCTGCCCGCGATTTTTACTGGGAAAATCCCGAATCGGTGGGATCCGCCAACAGTCAGTTTCCCGGATCGGCGACAAATGGTTCCATTTCGGTGGTTGTATGGCAGGATGTCCTCCCCGATGTCCGTGCCGATGGAGGAGCAATCTGGTTATCCTGTCGCGTGTATGACGGCAATAAATGGCATGGACATGAGCGATTTGCCGGACCCATTCCGTATTCCGGAGACGTGCCTTCGATTGTATCAGTTTCGATAGACCGGAAGGGGCGGATCCTGATACCGGCAGTAACCGGGGTTGATGTCATTTCGGTATTCATATCCGAAGATCTTGGAAAAACTTTCACCGAGCATACCCTGAACGGCAAGGATATCGGTGTAGTGGGTCCGAAGATCTATGTACGTTCCGACGGCGGTTACTTCCTCTTTGCAACACTCGGAACTGAAGAGAACTTTACGATTGTCTATTCCCGTTCGGACGACGGACAAAACTGGTCCGGTTTTCAGACATTTGGACCTTCCCAGCGTTTACGCAGACCGTTTCTTCCAACGCATGCAGCGGCCGGCAATCGTGATATCGTAGTCTTTCAGGCTTTTCATGAAGGTACCGGAAGGGCTTCATATCAGCTTTTTGCAACCGTTTCCCGTGATTCGGGGAGGAGCTGGGAAGACCCGGTGCTATTGACCGATTTTCCGGAACCGACAGTCGAAGGTGCAGGGGTGCGGTATGAACTGTTTCATAATCAACGCCCGAAGCTTTTTAAAACCGGCGAAGTTATTTCTCTTGTCTGGGAGCGTGCACGAACCGGGAATGAACGATATGCGATTTACTATACGGTTCTCGATCCTGTATCCCTCTCAACGGTCCAGGTTGAACGCGTCTCCCTCGGGGACGGGTATTGTTATGATCCTGATATAATTGATCTTGACGGAAAACCTGCTGTCGTCTGGTTTGATAACCGGCAGGGTGTTAACCGGATATATCTCGCTCTCAAGGAGGGGTTCCTCTGGAGCGAATTTGACCTGTCCCGTTCCGGTACGGATTCAGTATTCGGCCGTGTTGTTCCAATTGGTGAAAGCATTGAAGTGTACTGGCAGCAGAATCTCGGATCGACACGAAATCGTGTTGTCCGGCTGGCACCGGACAGAACTGCGCCTGTACCGGGAGTGCGTCCACTCAATTTTACCGCACAGGGTAAAGGGCGTACCGATACTGTCCGTGTGGATATAGCCATTCCCGGAGATTCTTCCGGTATAGCCGGTTATTCCTACGTATGGAGCCGAAATCCCGCTGTTTCAGTTCCCGAGTATATCCAGCGATTACCGAACGATACCCGGCTTGAGCTGACTGCCGATGAAGACGGTCCCTGGTATCTTGGTGTCCGTGTTCTCGACTACGCGGGAAACTGGTCCCAGCCACGAATTGTGGAGTACAGCCGCGATACCGAGCCTCCGGTTCCCCCGGTTGTCGGGAAGGCAGCGTCAGACGATGCCGGTTATCTGGCATCCAACACATTCTCTCTTGAATGGGAGCCGTCAGAGGAAGATGACATAGCAGGATATTCCTGGTCCCTGGATTATATTGCTTCTCCGGCCGAACTTGCCGATCTGGTGAGGGAGAACGATCCCGGGGCAATGGCCGGGGATCGGGTTATCCCGGCACGGCTGAATTTGCCTGCATTGTTGAAAGAACGTCTCACTCTGGCGCGTCCTCGAAGCGAAATCATGACAGTGGAACCGGTAGCGAGTTTTGAAAACCGGGACAACGGTCTGTATGCGTTTTCCGTTTCTGCCATCGACTCCGTCGGAAATGTCGGCGAGCCGGTTGTTTCAATCATTGCACTGAACAAATATATTCCGTACACGACCATTACAAGGGTTGACTCAATCGTGGATGAATTTGGCGAAATGAGCCTTTCAATTCTTGGCCGCGGTTTTACCGAAGAGGGAACCGTTGATACATTGTATCTCGACCGCGACGGGGTTGCTCCCTGGGACATGAAACTTTCCAGGAGCGGGGGCGATTACCGGGTGGTGCATGACCGCCTGATAGCCGGAATAACGATAAATGATCTTGAGGAAGGAACCTACCGTGTGATACTTGAGCATCCGGCGCGAGGCCGTTACTCATCTTCACCGCTTGTTTCCGTTGCTTCATCAGGAACCATAAAGCTCGGTGATTTCCGTTACCGGTTTGTTCCGGACTGGAGAGAAGCAGTCGACGAAAGCAAACCCGGAATAACTCCCGCCATGGTACTCATGATATCCGTCATGATGTTTGCATTACTGGTTTTGTTTGTTTCGGTCACGGGAATCAGTACGGCTGCACGTGATGCAATGACAATACAACATGATATTCGCGCAGTGATTACAGGAGATGTTATGTCGTCTGAAAAGAAGAAGAAACTTGTCGCGTTGAGAAAAAAGGGAATCGGTCTGAGGTTCAAACTTGCCTTTTTTACTACAACGCTGGTTATATCGGTTGTGCTTCTTGTCTCCATTCCCATAGGACTCAGATTCTCCCAGAATCAGGAACGGACACTGGCGAAGGGACTTGAATCACGGGTACAGGTATTGCTTGAAAGCCTTGCATCCGGGGCACGAGCCTATCTTCCAAGCAGGAACCTTCTTGAACTGGGATTCCTGCCGGATCAGATGAGCGCGCTTGGAGAGGCAGAATACGCAACAATTACCGGAAGCCATACGGATGGTGCCGTTACCGGTACCGACTTCGTCTGGGCAACCAACGATCCTGATATCAGGGAGGGGATAGATACCGAGACGCTGGTTCCCGGAGTTTCACGTCTCATGCGCTCCGAGAACGGGGAAATAGCAGAACGGCTTGCAACTCTTGATGATGCAGCACGGAAAAGCGTTGGAGAATTGTCAGAAGGAATCGCGGAGTTAACCCGTGAAGGTATCAGTCTCGCGCTTCGTACTGATGCCGCGTCAGTTCAGCGCCGTGATGAAATACAGGATATCACCCGCCAGCTTGAAGAAAAACTCAACGCGGAATTGCAGGCGTTGTCTGTTTCCGGAGCGGGTTCGTTCCCGCAATACAACGCAGAAGCGCTTTCACGGGAGAATACCGTCTACGTTTTTTACAAGCCGGTCATGTACCGCATGGGAACATCAGGCCAGTATGTACATGGAACCGTACGCGTTGCCATCTCCACAGAAACACTGCTGGCAACTGTTGAAAAAGATAGAAAAGCACTTGTTCAAACTACTGCGTATATCGCGCTGTTTGCCGTTCTTATCGGCGTTCTTGGTGCCCTTGTGCTGGCGTCAATTATCATTTCCCCGATACGCCGGCTTGCCTCCCATGTAGCAATGATACGCGATGCCGAAGACAAGGAAACGCTTGATGGAAAGGAAATAACCATTCGTTCCCGCGATGAAATAGGCCTGCTCGGTGAAACAATCAATGACATGACAAAGGGTCTTGTCAAAGCGGCCGCCGCATCGAAGGATTTGACCGTCGGTAAAGAAATACAGAAAATGTTCATCCCGCTGGAAACAGACAGTAATGGCCGCAAGCTCACCTGCGGAAGCAGCGCAGATGATAACGCCGAGTTCTTCGGTTATTATGAGGGTGCCAAGGGCGTTTCCGGGGATTACTTTGATTACATCAAACTTGATGAACGCCATTACGCAATCATAAAGTGCGATGTTGCGGGGAAAGGGGTCCCTGCCGCACTTATCATGGTTGAAGTCGCGACCCTTTTTCTTGATTACTTCAAGGACTGGTCATACAAGAAAAACGGGTATCGGCTTGAGGTCATTGTATCCCGTATAAACGATTTGCTTGAGTCTCGCGGTTTCAAGGGCCGGTTTGCTGCCTTTACGCTTCTCATTTTTGATGCCAAAACCGGGAAAGCTCATTTTTGCAACGCGGGAGATAATCTGGTTCATTTGTATGAAGCAGCAACCGGAAAAATGAAAACAATTACACTTCCTGAAAGTTCCGCGGCCGGAGTATTCCCGTCCTTCATGGTTGACATGAAAGGTGGGTTTCAGGTGGTGTCCCATACCATACAGAAAGGTGATGTCCTCTTTCTATATACTGACGGTACTGACGAAGCGAAACGCATGTTTCGCACACCGGATCTGAAAATTTACACTTGTTCTGAAGGAGAAGCCGGAACAGATGCGCCACACGGCAATCATTCTGTCGGGCAGGATAATGAAGAACTTGGAGCCGACCGGGTGCATGACATCATCGAGACGGTTTTTGCCCGCAAGAAATATACGCTCATCAAGTGGCATAACCCTGAAGGTGATGTGAAGTATGAATTTGATTTTTCCAACGGAGAGGGTACACTTGAAGAAGCAATCATTGCGCTTGTTTCAATAGAGAAAGTCTTCCGGATGTATCAGGATCTTGCTGCCGGGGAGTTTGAGCGGGTACAGGTTGACCGCCGGGTGGATGATTTTCTGGCTAAACATTTTATGCAGTACAGGCAGTACTGTGCGCATCGGAACGATCATCCGGAATATGAAGAATACCGATATTATACCCACATCCGGGAAGACGAGCAGTATGATGATTTGACCATACTGGGAATCAGGAAGAAGTAGGAGTAATTATGGCAAAGATGGAACAAACCATAAAGGAATATGCGCAAAAGGGAAAAAAGGTTATGGCTTCGGCTTCAACAAAGGCCGGCGAGCATTTTCAGCGGATGGGCGAGGCGCTCATCAAAACAATCGACACTCGCCAGCTGAAGATACGACTCAATGACAAATATATGGCGCTGGGCAGGCTGGTCTGGGAGCATCATCGCGACGGGAAGAGAATATCCTTCAAGACGAAACAATTCGAAGCGATTCTTGAAGAGATTACCCGTACCGTTGAAGAACTTGAGGGGAGGGTAAACTTAAAGGAAGCCGGGAGAGAATAAAAAAGAGCAGTAATAATTGAAAAGCTCTTGACCTTTTCTCTGAAAAGATGTTATACATACATTCGTCGCGCTGATACAGAGTAACCGGCGCGGGTCTTTGATAATGAACGTGTTTGACGCGCGGGTTTGCTGAAAACAACCTGCAGCAACTGCTTATCCAAAGATTTGTAACAACTCGTAAACTGCGAACTCTATTATGGAGTTTGGGTATATACGCCGCCGGGGCTAAACAGCCGGACGGCGACAATGGCGGAAAGCGCGAAAAGCGCTGACGAGCCGGAAAGATCTTTGAAAATAAAGGGAAGGGAAAGAAGGAAAGCCGCAGACGCTTATGAGGT
>CAZQEF010000090.1:0-6594 GCA_964592325.1 uncultured Treponema sp.
GGGCACTTGCGGGCGCACGCGCCGCATCCGATACATTTGTCGTTAATCATGTAGGATGTCAGTTCACGGCATTTTCCTGCCGGGCACTTGTGATCGGTAATGTGTGCTACATATTCAGCCTCGAATTTTTTGATCGTGGACAGTGTCGGGTTGGGAGCAGATTGTCCAAGTGCGCACAGTGACGATTTCTGCATGGCGAAACCGATTTCCTTGATCTTTTCGAGGTCAGCCATTTCACCCTTGCCCGTGGAAATTTTGTCGAGCAGGGAGTGAATCTGGCGGGTTCCGATACGGCAGGGAGAACACTTGCCGCAGGATTCATCCACGCAGAACTCCATGTAGAACTTGGATACGTCGACAACACAGTCGTCTTCGTCCATAACGATCATACCGCCGGAACCCATCATGGAACCGAGACTCTGGAGCGCTTTGAAGTCGATGGGTGTATCGAGTGCTTCTTCGGTAATGATGCCGCCTGAAGGACCGCCGGTCTGAACACCCTTGAATTTCTTTCCGTCTTTAATACCGCCACCGATTTCGAAGATGATCTCACGCAGGGTTGTTCCCATGGGAACTTCAACGAGTCCTGAGTTACGGACCTTTCCGGTAAGCGCAAATACCTTGGTTCCCTTGGAATCTTCGGTTCCGATCTTGTTGAACCAGTTGGCTCCCTTGTTCAGGATTACCGGAACGTTTGCCCAGGTTTCAACATTATTGATAACGGTGGGTTTGCCCCAGAGACCGGATTGTGCCGGGAAGGGAGGTTTTGGCGTGGGCATTCCCCGCTGACCTTCAATTGAACGAAGCAGCGCGGTTTCCTCGCCGCAGACAAAGGCACCGGCGCCGAGACGGATTTCGATGTCAAAATCAAACCCGGATCCAAGTATGTCCTTGCCCAGAAGGCCGGCTTCACGGGCCTGTTTCATGGCAATTTTGAGGCGATCAATGGCAAGAGGATATTCCGCACGGATATATACGAAGCCCTGGTTTGCACCGATAGCCTTTCCGCAGATGGTCATTGCTTCCAGTACGGAGTGGGGATCCCCCTCGATGGTGGAACGGTCCATGTATGCGCCGGGATCGCCTTCGTCGGCGTTGCAGACAACAAACTTCTGGTCGCCGGGCGTTTTCATGGCGCCTTCCCACTTGAGTCCTGTGGGGAATCCGGCTCCGCCGCGTCCGCGCAAGCCTGCGGTCTTCAGTTCATCGATGATCTGCTGGGGGGTCAGCTCAAAAAGAGCTTTCTCAAGAGCCAGGTAGCCGTCACGGGCAATGTATTCGTTCAGGTCTTCCGGATTGATGACACCGCAGTTGCGCAAAACGATACGGAGCTGTTTCTGGTAGAACTCGATTTCCTCTACGGTTTCGGTGCTTTTCTTTTCCTTGTTATAGAGGAGTCGGGTTACTTCACGTCCCTTGACGATATGCTCGTTGATGATGTCTTTTGCGTCTTCGGGTTTTACTTCAACGTAAAAGGAATCTTCGGGAAGGATCTTGACGATCGGACCCTTTTCACAAAATCCGAAACAACCGGTTTTGACGATCTGTACTTTATCCAGAACGCCAGCGGCCTTTGCTTCTGCGACCAGATTGTTATATATTCCGCCCGCGTTGCTGGATTCACAGCCGGTCCCGCCGCAGACCAGAATGTAATGATTGTATGCCATGCGTAGTCTCCTTACTTCTTGAGGATATCAACCGCGGGGCGGTCAAGTATCCGGTCGTTGAGCAATTCTTTTTTCATGAGATGCTTCTCGACAATTTCCTTGGCGACCGCGGCGTCAACCTTGCCGTAAATAATGTTGGGCATATTGGCCATTACGATTTCCACGGTGGGTTCGTTTTGACACATTCCCATACATCCGGTCTGACGGATAATTACGTCACCACCCATGTTCTTTTCATCAAGTTCCTTTACAAACGCGTCGAGGGTAGCTTTCGCTCCCGCCGCGATTCCGCAGGTGCCCATTCCGACGATGACCTGGGCGATCTTGTCGTCGGTTTCGCGCTTCTTGATCTGCTGCTGTGTTTCGTTGCGCAGCTTGCGCAGGTCCTCAAGGGACATCTTGGCCATAGTATTCCTCCATCAAGCTTTCCAGATACTGCCTGAGCAGCACGAGAGACCCTGCGTCCGTAAAGGATCCAGCCTCTCCGAGGCCCAGTGCGTCCAGCAATTCCGACCGCCGTACTGTTTCGGACCACTGTTTCCCGCCGCGATCGGCAGTAAACGTGATATCCATTTCGTAGGTTCCTTCAAAGGTCAGAATGTGCCGGAAAAAACCGGTAACATCACCGACTGGCGGTGTGTCTATATTTGATAGATCAAAACATGCGGTAACGGTAGTCCCCGTTGTTCCGGTATGTTTTGACTCAATATTCCATGAACCCCCGGTTGATTCGGCGGTCTGGATTAAAAATGGTAGCCCGAGTCCCACTTTTCGTCCGGGATGTTTGATCCCGTCAGTCCAGAACGGATCGGTTGCCTGTGCCAGCTGGTCCGGACTCATGCCCCGTCCGTTATCCCGTATCGTCAGGGTAATGGACCGGTCGGTTTCCGTCAGCGCTACCGCGACATGGTCAGCTCCCGCTTCGACCGCATTCTGGGTCAGGTCGCTGAACAGATCGCACAGGGTGTAATGCATACGATCAGGTATTCTGGTATTTGGCGATTATGCCTTCGATTTCATCGCGGGTCAGCTTGCCGTATACTTCTCCGTTTACCGAGAGAACCGGAGCAAGACCGCAACAGCCGATACAGCGAACGGGTTCAAGCGAAAACTGGTCGTCGGAAGAAGTAACTTCTCCGTCCCCGAGCTTGAGAATGGACTTCGCCTCGTCAAAGAGATCCTGCGAGCCCTTGAGGTAACAGGCGGTTCCGAGACACACGGAAATGGTGTTTTTGCCCGGTTTGACCGTCTTGAAAAAGTGATAAAACGTCATTGTTCCGTATACACGGGCCAATGGTGTTCCGGTTCGTTTGGCTACTTCGTCTGCAGCCTCTCTGGAAATAAACCCCTGCTCTTCCTGGACACGATGGAGAATCATGATCAGATTGCCGGGCTTTGTCTTCCATTCTTCGATGAAAGCATCGAGTTCTTTTGAGAACCCACACGCTGTTGCCATAAGGAAAACCCCCAAATAATACGATAAAAGTTTATCTATAAAACTGTGACCTTATTCTACTATTTAACGGAAATAAATTCAATCCGCCGTTTCTACCATCGGGCAGTCAGCGTTATGGTGTCGGATAGTGTTAACAGGGATACCAGCGGTATGGTGATCGTGGCAGTATTGCCGGAGTATCCGGTTGTGATCAGTTCCCGGCAGGTACCGGAACAGCGCACATCCTGTACCGGTTTTGGTGCTTTAATGTACAGGGTACACCGGGAAGACGCAATTTCAGATGAAGCGCGTTCTCCGTATGCAGCTGAGAGTATCTCCAGGTATTCATCGGGCTGAAGGTCTTCTCCGGTAAATACCGGTGCCATGAGAAGTTCGGCAAGATCCCCTGTTTCAGGAGGGAGCATGTCCATAACCTCCCGCAGGGTATCCGGAGAAAGTGTGACGGTTATTTCTTCACCGGAAGGAGCCGCGGTTATCAGGGATCCGGTGAGGTCGGCAACAGATCCGGAAAAATCAATGTCATTTCCTCCGGGAAAGGACAGCGAGCGCACGGTAAGGCCTGCCTTTTCAAGGCTTGACACTGCAGCGGAATGTTCATAGAGCGGTGCGGTGGTATCACCGCTGCCTGTGAGCCGGCGGGTAAGCGCCCCTCCAAACGGAGAGAGGCCGGATTCAAATGAAATGTCGGCTGCGTTACCGCCGGATGTGGTAATTACGAGTGACGGGGCACAGGCCGTCATGCACAACGTCAGTAATGGTATCAACAGATAAAGAAAACGGTTCCGGTTCATTGTCGGCTCCTCTAGAAGTCATAACTGAGTGTAAGTCCGGTATTAAAACGGAATCCGAGCCCGAAGGTTTCACCGGGGAACCATGAATATTCCGCGCTCTGGTAAAAACGCATGTGTTGTCCCAGCAGTTCTGCCGGCCGTGATGACCATGAAAAGCCGATGAAGCCGGGGAATTGCGGTTTCCGATCCAGCTCATTGTCAGCCCGTATGTGGTACTGGGTGCCGATGAAAAAGCGGAATCCTGACGGAACTGCTATTGAGGCAAAAAGCGGGAGGCTCAGGGACCCGGTCCTGTGGTCATAGGCGATGCCGCCCCCCACCCCGGGATATACGTCGGGATATTTTACCCACGTAAGTTCGGAGTAAACCGATCCCCCCCGGATTGGTTGCTCACCGGGCATGATGTCCCACAAAACGCCGCCGATTATATTGAGCCGGAATCCGATGTCTCCGGTGAAGGTGTCTTTCCGGGACGCACGGTTTCCTCCGGTTTGAACCGGTTCTTCCTCATCGGTCCACTGTTGCCCGGGTTCCGGATCCAGAATGCTTCCGGCATAGCGGTATGTGCGTTCCCAGTAGGATTCTGACAATTCCGAAATGATAACACCGGTCTCGGGTCCCTCGGAGGCTGCGTGGATGAAGCGGTTGTTTCCAATATAAATTCCGACATGTGAGATTCGCCCGGTTGTATTGAAGAAAAGGAGGTCGCCGGGTTCCAGTGCGGCGTCGGGAACATGTTTTGCCCGGTCTGAAAGCGCCTGAACGGTGCGGGGAACAGACATCCCCGGGCCGTCAATCGCGGAACGGAATACAAGTCCGGAACAGTCCATTCCCCGTGAGGTTGACCCGCCGGAGCGGTAGGGTGCCCCGAGATAGGTGCGGGCGGCTTCAACAAATGCTGCGCGGGGTGATTCCTGGCGGCTGTCCGGACCATTTTGTGCGGAAATTGTAACCGGAATAAAGATGAGAGCGGCTAAAAAAGCGAAAAACACGTGATGTTTCATAAATATAGTATCGGACATCTGCAACCTCTTCCTTGAATCATGTGTCACTATATAATACCTCGGAATTTTTTGTAATCCGGATGAATATGAGGATGATGAAATGACAGAAACAAAGCAGACCCCCTGGGCTTTTCTTGATGCCTGGCGAGGAAGGGCTTTTACCGGAGAATGGCCGACCCTTCCGGAAATGTTCCGTATTACGGTTGAACGGTTTGGTGATCGGCCCTGTTTGACCAGTTTTGAGCCTGACCGTGTATCCCTGACATATCGCGAAACGCTTGCGAAAGTGGAAACGGTCGCAGCCTGGTTGTATTCGCAGGGCATCCGCAAGGGAGATCATGTCGCTGTATCGGGTAAAAACTCGCCTGAATGGGCGGTCGCCTATCTTGGAACGTTGTTTGCCGGCGCTGTTGTTGTTCCCGTGGACTACGCGCTCCACGATAATGAAATCGAAAATTTGCTCAAAGCGGCGGAGCCAAAGGTTTTCTTTGTTGATGAAGAGCGGTTCGATGTTTTTTCAGCGAAGAAAAAGGTCGGCAAGGTGTATTCATTGAGCCCGAAATTTGACACCCATTACCTATACTCGCTGATAACCGATAAAAAAGTGAATATTGTCCCGGCCGGGGAAGAAGATTGCGCTACAATCATGTTCACGTCCGGAACAACCGGAACGCCCAAGGGCGTCATGCTGAGCCACCGCAATCTGGTATCAGACTGTTATATCGCCCAGACAAACCTTGATATTTTCGAAACCGATGTATTTTACGCGCTGCTTCCCATACATCATTCGTATACAATGCTCGCGGTATTTATAGAGGCGATATCGGTCGGTGCGGAAATTGTGTTCGCAAAGAGCATGGCGGTTTCCCGCATGCTCCGTGAACTCCATGAGGGTAAAATAACCATGCTTCTCGGCGTACCCCTCCTCTTCAACAAACTGCTTGCCGGAATACTGCGCGGCATCAGGGAGAAGGGACTGGTGGTATACGGGATAATGAAAATGCTCATGGGTATTTCTTATCTGATCAAAAAGATTACCGGGAAGAATCCCGGTAAGACGCTGTTTCGCCCGGTACTCGAGAAAGCAGGCCTTTCAACCCTCCGTATCGCCATATCCGGCGGCGGTCCTCTCGCGGCAAGCGTGTTCCGGGTGTATAACGAGCTCGGTATCGACTTTATCCAGGGGTATGGACTTACCGAAACGTCTCCCATTATCGCGCTGAATCCGAAAGAGCATTTTAAAGTCGAAAGTGTCGGAAAGCATTTCGCCCCCCACATGGAGATGAAAATTCTCGATCCCGACGCGAAAGGAGTCGGTGAAGTCTGTGTGAAAGGTCCCATGGTCATGCAGGGGTATTACCGTATGCCAGAAGAAACAAAAAATGTTTTTACCGAAGACGGCTGGTTCCGCACCGGTGATCTTGGCTGGATTGATCCGGAAAACTACCTGTATCTGTGCGGACGCGCCAAGAACATGATCGTTACCGACGGCGGAAAGAATGTGTATCCGGAAGAAATAGAGAATGCATTCCAGCTGTATTACAACGAAATAGAACAGATTACCGTTCAGGGTTTTGTTTCCAGGAAGGGTGACCGGAGAGAACGAATAGAAGCGCTTGTGTATCCGGCGGATGATCTGTTCAAAAAATTCAACGTGATGCGCGGGACCAACGAGG
>CAZQEF010000091.1:0-2112 GCA_964592325.1 uncultured Treponema sp.
GTCGCAGGGGACATCCACCGTACGCTCAGTTGCGACAGGCCGGGGCCGGCCGCTTACATCGATCCCGCCGGATTTCATGACCCGGAACCGCACCGAGACAACACGCCCTTTTTCACCAATGATCTCTTCCGGGGAGACCATGTATTCAAAACGTATGCCCTCCTGTTCGGCACCTTCAAGTTCAAGCCGGTTTGCCGGAAGATCCTGTCGCGAACGGCGGTACGCAACCATAACATCGCAATCCAGACGGTAGAGGGTCCTTGCCACATCTATGGCCACATTTCCGCCGCCGATTACAACCGTGCGATGTCCCGGTTTCCCGGCCTTCCCGGTTGCGAACGATTCAAGCCATTCATAGCCGCGATGGACTCCGGCAAGATTCTCGCCCGGTATTCCCAGTTCCCGCTCGCCATGCGCGCCGATACCGACGAGGGCCGCATCATGCTGCGATGACAGATCTTTCAGGGTCATGTCCCTGCCTGTCCGTTTGTTGAACACAAAACGGACGCCGAGTTTTTTCCAGAGCTCCAGTTCCTTGTCCAGCACATCCTTGGGCAACCGGTACGCGGGAATTCCGTAACGGAGAATACCCCCCGCTTTCGCGTTTTCTTCATACACGGTCACCGCGTGTCCGAGACGGGCGAGATAGAAGGAGGCCGATAGGCCCGCCGGACCCGCTCCGACAACGGCGATACTCCGTCCGGTAGCGGCCTTTTTCTCTTTTACCAGTTTGGCCCATACATCTTTTTCACGGCTCATCTTGTACATGGTGTCGGCGAGATAACGGTGTATCTCTCCCTGGGCAACCGATTCGTCCAGAGTATCACGACGGCAACGCATCTGGCAGTGAAAGTGACAAATGCGCCCCATGGTTCCGGGAAGCGGATTGTCGCGAAGCGTCAATTCGAAGGCGTCTTCTATCCGCCCTTCCTGCAGGAGGGCCAGATACCCGGGTATGTTCATGTGGAGCGGACAGGAGTTTTCGCACAGCGCTTCAAAGAGACTTTCACAGACTCCGGCCTCGCAGCGTTTCTCGTCAATATGCATGAGGTATTCATCGCGGAAATACTTGAGCGTGGTGAGTACCGGATTCGCCGCGGTTTGTCCCAGTCCGCAGAGCGCGCTGTCCCGTACGGTGAGGGCGATACGCTCAAGATCATCAAGATCTTCACGACGAGCCCGGCCTTCTGTTATGTCGGTGAGGATACGGAGCATTTGGGAAAGGCCCTCCCGGCAGGGGGCGCACTTGCCGCAGGATTCTGCCGAGGTAAAACTGACGAAGTACCGGGCCACATCCACCATGCAGTTATCCTGATCCATCACCACCATGCCGCCGGAGCCCATTATCGCGCCAAGGGCATTGAGGGATTCATAATCCACGGGAGTGGCGAATTCTGTTGCCGGGATACATCCCCCGGAAGGCCCGCCGGTCTGTACGGCCCGTATCTTTTTCAGGGCACCGGCGCCTTCACCCATGCCGTATACAATCCGGTTGAGCGGCGTACCAAGCGGCAATTCCACGAGACCGGTATTACGTACCTTGCCGACCAGGGAAAAAACCTTGGTGCCCGGACTCTTTTCGGTTCCGATTGATTTGAAGAGCTTCGGCCCGGCGCTTATGATCACCGGAACGTTGCTCCAGGTTTCCACATTGTTTATGTTGGTCGGGAATCCGAGATATCCCTTCTGCGCCGGGAACGGAGGACGCGGCATTGGCCGTCCCGACTGGCCCTGCGCGCTCGCGATAAGAGCGGTTTCCTCTCCGCAGACAAACGCGCCGGCCCCGCACACGGTGGTCAGATCAAAGGAAAAATCGCTTCCCATGATGTTTTTTCCCAAAAACCCGTACCGGCGGGCGTCCTTGAGCGCTTTTTGCAGTCTCTGTACCGCGAGCGGATATTCCGCCCGCACATACAGAAAACCTTCCGTTGCCCCGGTCGCGTAGGCGCCGAGAATCATTCCTTCAATGATCATGTGGGGATCGCTTTCAATGGCGTTCCGGTTCATGTACGCGCCGGGGTCCCCTTCATCGGCGTTGCACACCACGAATTTGCGGATGCCTTCGTTCTGGCGCATCAGTTTCCATTTGATTCCGGTCGGAAATCCGGCGCC
>CAZQEF010000091.1:2122-6591 GCA_964592325.1 uncultured Treponema sp.
GACTTATCCCTCCCGGGCCGCGAGGGCGTGCAGCGCCTCCGCGGCCCCGGAGATTTGCCTCGGTCACGAGATCAATCACCTCCTGCGGCTTGAGCTCTCCCATCGCGCGCTCCAGTGCACGGTATCCGCCGACGGCTATGTATTCATCAATGTTCTCGGGATCTATCAATCCTGAATCCCGGAGCACCATTTTCTCCTGTCCATTAAAAAAAGGAAGTTCATTCCACTCGGGAACTTCGTCAAATCCTTCACCGAACACGGCGTTCCCGGTACGGAAATCCCACCGGCTTATTTTAGCCCGGGCTTTCCGGGAAAGCCTGCGAAGCGATGCAGGATCGGCCGCGGCAGCAATATAACTCTTCGCCGCTTTGGCGGACGCCTGTGAAAAAAGGAGCACCGGATTCCCGGGAGTATGAATCATGAGAAGCGGTTCTTCGGCGCAAAATCCGAAGCAGCCCGTCCGCCTTATTGCAACTCCGGTGTCCGCGGCAGCTTTTACAAGCGCGTCAAACAGTTCCATCGCTCCGTTTCCGATACCGCAGGTGCCAAGACCGACGGAAATTTGCGGTTTCTTCGGCACCACGCCGGTACGACCTTTTCTTGCTGATGTATCGAGATTAGTTTTACTCATTTTCCCTCCCTCTTCCGTATGCCGTTGATCATGGCGCAAAGCTGACTGACCGTGACCCGTGAATGGATCACACCGTCAATCTCCACAACCGGCGCGAGCGCGCATTGCCCGAAACAGGCGACGACCCGCACGGTAAAAAGCCGGTCCTCCGTGGTAAAGACCGTTTCTTCGTCTTCACGGAAATCGGGAACGCCCATAAGCGCCATCGCTTCGCGGAGAAGGTTCAAGGATCCGCGGGTATGACAGGCAGTTCCCCGGCATACCGTAATGATGTGTTTTCCCTGGGGGGACAGATTGAAATAGGAATAAAAGGTAACGACCGACCATATGCGTGACAGGGGAAGACCGGTAACGTCAGAAACGAGAGTAAGGGCGTCCTCGCTCAAGTACCGGTATTCATCTTCATCCTGGACGGTCTCAAGAATGGTGAGAAGTGCTCCGGGCTGGTCCCGGTACTGCTCATGGAGAGTTTTTATCCGCTTCCGGAGCTTTCCCGTGGAAGCAACAGTTGTCTTTTGCATGATCAGCCTCCCTGAATGCCCCGTTCCGGAGTACGCAAGGCGGGAATAACAGCTGACTGACCCTGATGCCAAGGGCTGTGCAAATTGTCTGGGGAAATAACTTGATGCAGTTACGTTAAATCCTTATCTATAAGTTATCCATGAAATCCGGGATAACGCAAGTTTTTTTTACCGGGAGACAACGGTTTGTACCGTACACTACTTCACATATCATCATCTTTCATGGATACTTTCCGGTATCATGAGCACAACATCAGCAACACAGACATCAGCGCTTTCCCGCGCCTTACGCCTCGGCCTTTCCTCTGCAAAAGAGAACGCGCTGCCCGGTTTCATTCTCTGGATATTCGCCGCAGGAATTATTACGGGATATTACCATGTACCGGCCATTTCCCGTATACTGCTTGCCCTTGGAAATATCAAGGCGGAGTCCGGATACCTCTACTCCGCAGTCGCGACAGCCCTTTTCGGGGGCACCATACCGTTTTTATGGAAACTGACAACTCAGTACCGGAGACGCCCCGCCGGGGATGCAGCATCCAACCCGTGGAATGTCGCGCCCTGGAAGGCCGGAATATTCTTGACCGCTTTCTGGTGCTGGAAAGGTATCGAAATAGATTTCTTTTACCGACTTCAGTCGGTTTTCTTTGGCTCCGGCGCCGCACCCGGAACCATCATCCCCAAAGTACTGGTGGATCAGTTTGTCTATAATCCGCTGTGGGCCGGATGGACACAGATCGTGGCATACTGGTGGCTCGATCAGGCATTCACGGGAAAATCGCTGACAGACCCGGCTCTCTGGAACACCATGGGCTCCCGTCTGGTTACCATTCTGATATCAACCTGGGGAGTATGGATCCCGATGGTAACCATAATCTACTCAATGCCCCCGAATCTCCAGGTGCCTCTTTTTAACATAGCCCTCTGTTTTTGGGGACTCATGCTCGCCAGTTTGACAAGGGAAAAAAGGACATAAGCCCGCTGCCCGATGTAACAGGTTTGCTTGACCATAGGGCAGTACCGGTATATACATAGATAGTAAAGAAATCAACAGACCCTTTTTTTACCAACGGAGTTCATTATGTTTGAAGCCATCGACAAAACAGTAAAATCCGTATCCGGCACCGTCGGATTCATGCAGTACCTCATGAAAGGATCGGCGCTTCCGATACAAAATGTGTTTTTCTTTGTTCTTGCACTGGTCAGTGCCCTTGGTCTCATCGGCACAATGACACAAAAAAACAGGAAGTCCACCCCGTTTTCCAGAAACATCGTGCTGATTCAGGGAGTGGCGGGTATTGCGCTTGCCGTGTATGCCGTTGTCACCCTGATCATGAGTTTTACCATTTATGAAAAAGCATTCTCTGTCTTCCTGTCGTTCTTCATCCTTTCCATTTCCGCGATTGCCATGAGCCTGGTGCTCTCCGTACGCTTTGTGCAAATGCTTCTTCCCTCGAACAGGGCGGTACAGGCAAAAGCGGACAAAATACAGGAGCTTGGCAAGGGATATCTTGTGACGCTGTGCTGGATAAACCTTTCGGCGGGATTTTTCCTTTTACTCGCGGTTGGAGGCATCACCGCGGCAGTGCGATAGTGTATAATTATCAATATGGAATTTCTTGAAAAAATTCGCAGAATTCTCGACTTCACCCTGTTCACCCTGGGGAGGTCCCCGGTTACCGTCATGTCAACGCTCATCCTTGTTCTCTCGACCTTCTTTCTTATTGTTCTGACAAAACTGGTCCAGAGATGGGTTGTTCACAAACTGATGGGGAAAAGTTCGATAGAGCTCGGGGTTCGCGACGCGGTGGCCTCGCTGGTCCGCTATATAGTACTCATTCTCGGTTTTATCATAATTTTCCAGTCCGCCGGACTCGATCTGAGCGCCTTTTCCATTCTCTTCGGCGCCCTCGGTGTCGGTATCGGATTCGGTCTCCAGTCGCTTACCAACAATCTCGTCAGCGGTCTCGTGATTCTTGTGGAACGCCCCATCAAGCTCGGCGACCGTGTGGAAGTTGGAACGGTAAAAGGTGATGTAACCAATATTTCTATGCGTGCGACAACGATATGGACCAACAGCAATATTTCCGTGATTGTCCCCAATACAGAGTTTGTAACCTCGACGGTTATCAACTGGTCGCATGACGACCGCAATGTACGGGTGCTGATACCGGTAGGTGTTTCCTACCGGGAGGATCCGGCAAGAATTCGGGACTTGCTTCTTGATATTGCAAAACAGGAATCCGGCATACTATCCAAACCTGAACCGGCCGTCCTTTTTGACAGCTACGGAGACAGCGCGCTCAATTTCAATCTTTCCGTATGGACCCAGCAGTACACCAGCACCCCGGCGCTTCTGCGGAGCCGCCTGTATTACGCCATCTTTGACCGCTTCCGGTCCGAAGGGATCGAAATACCGTATCCCCAACGGGATATCCACATCATCGACACACCGGAAAGCCGGCCGGGAGAACCGTCGTGATTCTTGTATCTGTTTTTGAAAAACTCGTCCCTGTAGTATTCTTTCTCGTGCTCGGAGTATTCTTCCGCAAAAAGGCATTCCTTTCCTCCGGAACCATTAAGGAGATAAAGCGGCTGCTGGTCAGGGTAACCCTTCCGGCCCTTCTCTTCCTGACATTCCTCGGACTTGACTTTCACCGGGACTATATGGCGGTTGTCGTGCTCATGTTCGCGGTTAACCTCGTCATGCTCGCCGCCGGTCATATCGCCGGGCGTTTTATTGCACCTGATAACCGGTACGCGCCGCTCATGTTCACCGGCTTTGAAATGGGCATGCTCGGGTTTTCGCTGTTCGGAATCAGCTTCGGCAGCGAGGGGCTCCAGGCTATCGGAATACTTGATCTGGGACAGGAACTCTATGTCTGGTTTGTGCTTACTACCATGCTTACGTTCATGACCCGCGGGAAACCGCGGATCGGCACGATAGTATCATCATTTTTCACATCGCCGGTGATTCTGGCAATACTGGCAGGAATGCTCCTCAATGCCCTGCTTCCCGAAGGCGTGCTTGAAACACTTCCCGGATACGCGGGAATTGAAACCGCGCTTACCATGCTCGCGGGACTTACCATTCCGCTCATCCTGGTAATCATCGGCTACCAGCTCCGATTCCGCCTTTCGGGATTCACTGCGCCTCTTTCACTGCTTGCGGCGCGAACAGTACTGCTCCTCGGATTCGCCGTGCTCATGGACCGGATCGTGTTTCCGCAACTGGAAAGCGTACCGGCCCTTTTGGCGCCCGCCATGTACACCATGGCGATTCTTCCCCCGCCGTTCATCATGCCCCTGTTCATGGA
>CAZQEF010000092.1:0-2440 GCA_964592325.1 uncultured Treponema sp.
TCCCCTGCTCGCGCTCATGAGCGACCAGTTACGCAGAATGGACGAATCTTCGCTTTCCCCGGCCCTTTTCCGCGGCAGTCAAACGCCTGAAGAACGCGACGCACAATTCCGCCGTCTTGAAGGGACCGATGGCAGAGATCCGGCCCGTCTCATCATTGCGAACCCGGAAATCCTGTCCGGAGGAACCGTGTTATCACGAATTCAGGCACGCGGAATAAGCCACATTGCCATAGATGAAGCCCACTGTGTATCCGAATGGGGTGATACCTTCCGACCGGCATATCTGGAACTGGGCAGAATCATTGAAGCGATCAATGCGCCTGCCGTTACCGCTTTTACCGCCACCGCGTCTCCGCCGGTCCTTTCCCGCATCGCGCAGGTCCTTTTCTCGGGATCAGCGCATCTCGTACGGGGTGATTCCGATCGTCCGAATATCCGTTATCATGTGCGCCACTGCCGGGCAAAATACCCGGCGCTGGCCATGGAAGCATGCCGGAGAAGCCGTCCGATGGTCGTTTTTTGCTCCACCCGGGGAAGATGCGAACGGACTGCCCGCTATCTTCGGGAAACACTGTCCGACAATGATGTTCGGTTTTATCATGCCGGGCTGCTCCGGGAAGAAAAATCCGTGACTGAATCCTGGTTTCACGGACATGAGCGGGGAATACTATGCACAACCTGTGCCTGGGGGATGGGTGTGGACAAAAAGAACGTTCGCACGGTCATACACTTCGATCCGCCTCCTACAGCGGAAGCGTATATCCAGGAGGCCGGCCGCACAGGCCGTGACGGAGCACAGGCGGACGCCATTCTGCTGTGGAGTCCGGAGGATTCCGCGAGAATCGGGCGGCTTGAAGAACCGGCGCGAAGCCGGGCGGGCATCCTGGAACGGTTTTCACAAAGCACTACCTGCCGCCGGGAAATTCTCCTCGTCGCGCTTGGAGATCCCAAAGCCGGCCCCGATGCCCCTGAAGGGGAACGCATTGCCTGTGCCGGCTGCGATGTATGCGGAGGGACAGCAATGAACACTGCAGGAGATGAAGAGGTTGTTGCACGATTTATTTCGCGTAATTCCCGGTGCTACACCCCGCGCCAGGCCGCGATCATTCTCGCTGAGGCGGGGAACCGGCACGCCCGGAAGGAATTTGGCATACCCATCTGGAAAAACTCCGAGTTCTCCGACATTATCCGGGACATGGAAAAGCATGGGATGCTGGCGCAATCCGGCTCCTTGTTTACACGCAGAAAACTGTATGTTTTACCGGAAATCAATCCTCTTCAAGATCGACTTCATCATCTTCATCCGTTTCGGACGTCTCGTCGGGTAACGGCGCAACCATAGCCGGTTTGAAACGCCGCCATGGCTTCCCGGCCCGGTAGGACTTTTTCCGGTACCGGACCACATAGAGGACAAGATTGACATACAGGGCTATCACGACCGTGACGATGATAACCTCACGCGTAAAGAGTATTTCCCTTAATAATTTCAGCAATTCCCCGACACTCATGGTATCCCCATTATCGGCGTTTTTTATACGCTTCTTGAACATACCCTGTTGACCAGCAAAAACAGCACCGGTAGGATGTAGTCAATGACAGGAATAATTGACTACAACGCGGGAAACATCCGCAGCGTTGAACTGGCTCTTCAAAAGATCGGCGTTCCCTTCACCACTTCCGCCAAACCGGCGGAACTTTCGGCCATGGACCGGCTCATATTCCCCGGCGTGGGAGAGGCGGCATTCGCCATGGCTGAACTCAAAGAAAAAGGGCTTGATTCCTTTATCCGCGACTGGGCGGCGGAAGGGAAACCCCTGCTCGGCGTGTGCCTGGGCTCACAGATAATTTTCGAACATTCGGAAGAAGGCGACACTCCCTGTCTCGGGATACTGCCCGGAACCATCCGCCGGTTTCCCCGCGATTTTTCCGCAAAAGGTCTGAAAATCCCCCACATGGGCTGGAACGACCTCGCCTATCATAACGGAGGATCAACGCTCTTTTCCGGGATTCCGGAAGGTGGCGACGTGTATTTCGTACACTCCTATTATATTGACCCCGCGGATCCTTCCCTTGTTACCGCGACGGTGGACTACGGCTTTCCCGTTCCCTGCGCAGTGCGAAGCGGCTCCGTTGAGGCATTCCAGTTCCATCCGGAAAAATCCGGAAAAATCGGCTTGCGGATGCTCGCGAACTTTACCGGAGGCACCGTATGCTGAAAAAAAGAATCATCATCTGTCTCGACGTAAAGGACGGTAGAACCACAAAAGGCGTCAAGTTTCTGGACAATGTTGACATCGGAGATCCGGTCGTCATGGCAGACGCCTATTACGGCCAGGGAGTCGACGAACTCGTCTTTTACGACATCATGGCATCCGCGAATGACCGGGGTCCAACACTCGATCTTGTGGCGAATGTCGCCAGAACAATTCATATTCCCTTC
>CAZQEF010000092.1:2450-3840 GCA_964592325.1 uncultured Treponema sp.
GGAATCTCCACCGTTGATGACATCCGCGCAACCATCAAGGCCGGAGCAGAAAAGGTCAGCCTCAATTCACCCGCAGTGCGGAATCCCCGCCTTATCAGCGAGGGGGCCGCGATTTTCGGAAACCAGTGCATTGTGCTGGGAATGGACGCCAAGCGGGATCCGGCCATGCCCTCCGGCTACCGGGTATATATCAACGGCGGACGGGTCGCGACAGAACTGGACGCCCTTGAATGGGCGCTCCGCGCGGAAGAACTCGGAGCCGGGGAAATTGTGCTGAATTCGATTGACGCGGACGGAACCCGCGACGGCTATGAAATACCGGTGACAAAACTCATTTCAAGCCGTGTCGGCATTCCGGTTATCGCGTCGGGGGGCGCCGGCAAACCGGAACACCTCGCCGAGGTCCTGACAACCGGCAAAGCCGACGCCGCGCTTATTGCCTCAATGGTGCACTCCGGCGAGTACACCGTCTCGTCAATCAAGGACAGTCTCGCCGGACAGGGAATTCCCGTCCGGCGCTGAATGCTTATTTGATAAAGCTTTCCCGCCCACGAACGAGCCGTTCACCCGTATACGATGAAACAAGGAACGTATAGGGCGTCACGGAAGCCCGGCACAGATACAGTCCCGTTTCTTCGTCCTTTTCGTACACGGTAACTGACACCGTTTGTCCCCCGGCAGTCAATGCCAGGGTTCCCAATGCCTGTTCCGGCAGGACACGGTCTTCCGGAGGGTATTCCTGCACACGCAGCGACGCGACGGACCGGATCCATGCCATGACCTTCTCCTGGTCCGGGACCTTGCCGGAATCTGCAAAACTCCACGTTGAAGGCTCACCGCTCCTCTCCAGGATCCATGCAGTTCCGCCGTCGGGTCCCTGGAATTCCGCGCGATCAACGGTTTCTCCCTGCAGGGTGTACACACTCTTCTCGCGCAGGCTTTCCACCGTCCGGTCAAAGGTATTCCGCAGGTTGCCCGAAACCAGATACACATCGTCCGAATCATCAACAAGACAATACGTCTGCATCGCGTTTGCCGAAACCTTGCCCGCATGAAGCGTGCGCAACGGCTTGCCTCCAGCAAAAGACGTAATCACCAGCGGAGAATCAAAACCGAAATCGCCGCTGTCCGGGTTTCCGGAAACCCGGCCCGGAGCACGGATCTTTTCAAGCGCCGAGGTCATGGCATTCACCGCCACGGCGTCGGCAGGATACCGCTCATCGTTAATGACCCATCCGTCTCCTTCACGGGCAAGACGAATCATTTCGGCCTGTCCACCGGATATTTCAACAGCATCCGGAGCCGTCTCCAGAACAAACTCCCGGATACCGGCCGGCCGGCCAAGGGACAGCTGCAAGCCATACACAATTGCAAGGACCGTTATAGCGAA
>CAZQEF010000092.1:3850-6298 GCA_964592325.1 uncultured Treponema sp.
ACCAGTTTCCGTACGGGAATATCTTTCATGCCACGCCTCCTTTTTCTTCCTGATACCGGGTGCGGATTTTTTCCCGCCGGCGTACCCGCAACCGCCAGACGGCTAGACCGGCAATCACGGCAAGCAGGGGAACTCCGTAGAGGTTCACTGCCCGTACAGCCGAACGGACAGACGGCGTTGTCTCATCAAGAACTTCCAGGGACATGCCCTTGGTCCGCATTTCCGCGAAATCACCGCGTCCGTTCAAATAATCAACGGCATTGCGGACAAAAATCGATACGGGCTGCCTGCCCTCCTCGTCCATGACCATCGGAGTCGTAATTGCCGAGGTTCCCGCGACAAGCAGTTTCCCCGGTTGAATACTCCTTGCAAGATGCGTATCCGCCGAGAACGGGGATTTTGCGGCCTGCGCGTCATCACGAAGCGAAGAAGGGACGGAAGCAAAAGCGCTGTCAAAAGATCCCTCCACCAGCACAGCAAGATGCTCCGGTTTCATGGCTTCTTCGGCCGGGACCTGCATGGCACGCGGATCAAGGATAATACGATCCGCCATGAGCCAGGATCGGGGGGAAGATGTTGCGAGCGGGGTTGCAAAGCGGCCGTTAGCATTCCCTTCCAGAGTAATATCCAGCGAAGCGGCCTGCAAAAAGAGGACAAAGGCAAGATCACGTGAAACCGGATGATCCTGATTCATGCCGCCACGGTTAACGAGCGGGACGTAATACAGGGGTACCTTGCCCATGCCGCGCTGCTGCGCTTCATAGCACTGTTCATCCAGTACGTAGTTTTTGCCCACTGAAACACCGTACTTCTCCAACAGGGATTCAAGGCCGGTTGAAACCGGCACAAATTGCGGCGGCGCACCGTATTGCTGTCCCTGACCGGGAACTTCCATGAAGGAATCAACAAGAAGAAAAATTGAACCGCCACGGAGCAGAAACTGGTCAAGCGCATACCGGGCCTTCTCGTCGAAGGGGTTTTTCGGTCCGTTTATCATGAGCATGGAAATACCGGGAGGCACTGCACCCGATGAAAGATCCACTGCCTCGAAGGTGTAGGTATCGGCGACCAGCTGATTGAGGCGGGCTGCTCCGGTTCTGGCATCTTCGAGTGAAAGCTCTCCATGCCCGGTTGCGTATCCGATGGTAACTGAATTGTCCATGAGCGATCGAAGCGCCTCGGCAAACCGGTCATCCAGCTGATCCAGACCGGTTACAACATACGAGCCCAATACACGGGCCATATCCAGCGGAATAACGCGGAACCGGTCGCCGTATTCGAGCACGATCCCCAAAAGACCGGCGCCGGCTTCCTCGCCGGGACCACCGGCATTCCAGTTGATTTTCATGACGCCATAACGCGAGGCTATCTCGTCAACCATGGACGGATCTTCCGGATTAACCCGCTGCCATTCAATCATGTCCATATTCCGCCGGTTCAGCCGGCTGTATGCCGAATGAACCGCCTGTTCTACTTTGCCGAATCCTGAAAGGCCGAGTGTTCCCAGTTTCTCCGTCGCGTACAAGGTCATGCGGATTTTTGAATCAAGACCGGCCAGCGAATTGGTCAATGCCACCATCTTTCCCATCGCCGTGGTGAGACGGTATTCGATACCGTCGGTGGTCGTAAGATTATCCAGAACCTCAATACGGTCGCTGTACGTGAGAACAAGTCCCATCCACGCGTTTTTGTACCCTACCTCGGTATCCTTCACTTCCCGGATCTGAACCATGCTGATGCCGTACGATTCGGCCGTTTCCCGGTTCTCCGGCTTTTCCATGTCGAAGAACTCATACGTAAAGTTCCTGTTGGCGGCGCCTTCATATTCCTGAAGGAGATCCCGGAGATACTGCTCCACTCCGTTATACGGGGCGGGCAGCTTGCCGGAAAAGAACACCTGTACAGTCAGCGGCTGTTCAAGGGTCCGGACCAGTTCCCGGCTTGCCCCGGACAGTGAGTAGGATTGCGAACGTATCAAATCAAGACGGAAGAAGGCCCCCGCTGAAACAAGATTGACGAGTACCAGCAGGACGACAAAGAGAAAGAAGTCGCTTTCGGGACCGGTAAACCAGGAGAACAGGGCTTTCATGCGTTTTTTCATGCGTCCCTCCCCGCGTCAAGCGTCTTCACGGTAAGACCCAGAAAAAGCGCCGTTACGGACGCGAAGTAGACAAGATCCCGCGAATCGATAATGCCGCGCGCGATTGATTCAAAATGTTTTCCCGCCGAGAGAAAATCAAGGGAACCCACAACAACCGCCGGAAGAAACACCAGAAAGCGGTCAATAAGCGCCAGAACCATGCAGATGGCAAAGGCTGCAAAGAACGCCACAATCTGGTTTCTGGTAAGCGATGAGGCAAACACGCCAATGGAGGAAAAAGCCAGAGCCAGGAACATGGTACCGAGATAGCCTCCAACGAGCGGTCCCGGATCGGGAGACCCGAGGCA
>CAZQEF010000092.1:6308-6572 GCA_964592325.1 uncultured Treponema sp.
CCGAGGCAGACGATGGTTCCTGCGTAGACAAGGGTCGGCAGCAGCATCCCCGCGACGGACACGAAGGCAGCGGCGAATTTTCCCGCGACCACATCAAACGGCGTAACCGGAAGCGTCATGAGCGTCTCAATGCTTCCGCTCCGTGTTTCCTCAGAAAAGAGGCGCATGGTGAGCGCCGGTATGAAAAAAGCAAAGAGCACCGGGAGCAGGGAGAAAAAGTTTCTGAGCTCCGCACGGTTAACAAGAAAAAAAGTGGAAAAAAAC
>CAZQEF010000093.1:0-6487 GCA_964592325.1 uncultured Treponema sp.
CTGGATGCTTCAAATCTCATGAAGCCGGTTCTTGCTTCGGGAAAAATCCGCTGCATCGGCTCCACGACGTATGAGGAATATTCGAAACATTTTGAGAAAGATCACGCACTGTCCCGGCGGTTTCAGAAGATTGATATAGCCGAACCGTCCGAGAAAGATACGGTAGCCATTCTCAATGGCCTCAAGAAACGGTATGAGTCTTTTCATGGCGTGGTATATACGCCGGAAGCGATTGAACAGGCGGTGCATCTTTCGGCGCAGTTTATCAATGACCGGCGACTGCCGGACAAGGCAATAGACGTGATCGACGAAGCGGGAGCCCGCGTGAGAATCAATGCCGGAACACCTGTGCCTGAATCCGTTGATGAACACATTGAACGTGACTCGCTTCCCGTCGTTGATCGTGCCTTTGTTGAAACGGTTGTTGCCAAGATAGCCCGTATTCCGGAGCGCACGGTTTCTTCAGGTGAAACCGACCGGCTTCGTGAACTTGAGCCGGAGCTCATGAGGAGTATTTACGGGCAGGATGAAGCGGTTCGGCAGGTCGTTACCGCGGTAAAGCGGTCCCGTGCCGGCTTCCGCTCGCCCGGGAAACCGGTTGCCAATTTCCTTTTTGTCGGCCCCACCGGTGTCGGAAAGACAGAACTTGCCCGGACTCTGTCCCGGGTACTGGGAATAGCCCTGCACCGGTTTGACATGAGTGAGTATCAGGAGAAGCACGCGGTGAGCCGCCTTATCGGTTCTCCTCCCGGGTATGTCGGATTTGATGAAGGCGGGCTTCTCACCGATGCCGTCCGGAAAAAACCGCACGCGGTATTGCTTCTTGATGAAATCGAAAAAGCGCATCAGGATATATTCAACATCCTTCTCCAGATAATGGATTATGCGACTCTGACGGACAATCAGGGTCGCCAGGCGGATTTCCGCAATGTAATCCTGATCATGACCAGTAATGCCGGTGCCCGGGACATGACCCGTCCTGCCATCGGTTTCGGCGGAGAGGATCATGCCGCCTCGGCGGTATCAGACGCGGTTGAACGCACCTTCTCGCCTGAATTCCGCAATCGTCTTGATGCCGTTGTTCCGTTCGATCCGCTTTCCCGGGGTATTATGGAAAAGATAGTCTCCAAGGAGCTGGAGGCCGTCTCGGATCGTCTCCGCGAGAAATCGGTCTCGCTTGATGTTCAGGATGAAGTTGTCACCTATCTTGCCGAGCACGGATATTCTGCCGAGTACGGGGCGCGTAATGCTGCGCGGCTGGTTGAGGAGCGCATTACCAATCCGCTCGTGGATATGGTGCTTTTTGGCGATCTGTCCCGCGGCGGAACCGCACGGTGTGAGCTTGATGCCGAAGTTTCCGGAGGGATACGGATAACTGTCCTTCCCCGGGAAACGGAGGAAATGGCAGCGACGGCGGACGAGTTCTGATGTCCGGAAAGCTTCCCCGCCTTTTTGACGCAGAAACACGCAGCGATCCCGACTTTCCCCGGCTTGGCATCGATGATCATTTCTGCTTTCCCGATCCGGAAGACGCCTGCGGCTCTGTTGTGGCCGTAGGAGGGAATCTTTCCCCGGGCATGATGGTATCCGCGTACACTCAGGGCATATTCCCCTGGTTCAATGAGGATGATCCGATATACTGGCAATCTCCTGATCCGCGCTTTGTCATTACACCGGAAAGTTTCCATGTCCCTTCGCGCCTTGAGCGAACCGTACGGAAAGGCTCGTTCGTCATTACCGCCGACCGTGAGTTTGAGCGGGTTGTTACCTGGTGTTCAGCCATAGCGCGCGACGGTCAGGACGGTTCCTGGATTACCGATGATATGGCTGAGGCGTACCTTTTGCTGCATCGTCTTGGAATTGCCCATTCCATAGAGGCATGGAAAGACGGTCAGCTTGCAGGCGGTTTTTACGGTGTTTCCATCGGGGATGTTTTTTTTGGGGAGTCCATGTTCACACGGGTCACCGATGCGGCAAAGGTCGCGTTTGCCGTTTTCGCGCGGGCATTTTTTACCCGGATGGGCGGAAAACTGATTGATTCCCAGGTCTATACCGATCATATCGCGCGTTTTGGGGGTATAAATATTTCCCGGTCTGCCTATCTCCGCAAAATTCGTGACCTGTTTGGAGAATCTGACACACAGCTGCCTTTGAGCAGGGGGTGTTGGCCAGAGTCTTATTTTTCTTCTGACAATTCTTTCAAGGCCTGTTGATGCCATTGGCCCAGAAGCCATAATACATTTTGATCGATCAGCTTGAGCGGAACCCCGCATTTTGCGCAACGGAACCGGCCGTCCTCTCCGAGGTGTTCTTTTGCGCATCCGATGCATACCGTATCGCGGCATTCGGGGCAGGTTCCCGCAGGAAGATCTTCCGGCGGTTGTGCGCGGAGTTTGAGTGATCCTTGCGGCGGAATGTCCCGTGGAACACGCCATTCCCGTCCGCAGGAGGAACAGACAAGTTTATTGGTTCCCGCTTCGCGGACTTCTTCCCTGACCAGGGCGGCTTTCTCCGGTTGTCCGGTTTTATCGAGCCGGTCCGCAATTTTCCCGGCTTTCTCAAGTTTGCCGGTCATAACGTATACACCGCTCAGCTCATACAGGAGAAGCGGACTGTCCGGAAATTCCTCGAGACCCTGAAGGAGGGCAACTTCGGCACGGGTATATTCTCCCTTTATTCCGGCTAGTACGCTGACCAGCTGATACATGCGCTCGTTGGTGGTTGACTCGAATGCCCTCGAGAGCAGATCGTCCGCTTCATTGATGACATCGCGCTCCAGACAATTCGCGGCGCAGTCTGTCAACAATCCCGGGTCATAGGGATTCCGGTGCAATGCCTGTCGATACCATGAATCGGCTTCATCGTACCGGCCGTCTTCCACGAGCAGGTTTGCCGCCGCGTGGAGCGCCTCCGGATCTTCCCCGGAAAGAAGAGGTAAGACCGTATCAAGGTTTCCCCGTCTTCGCTCGATTTCCGCATAGTTGACAAGTACCGATATGTCCCGGGGCAGAATGCTTCTTGCGCGGGTTATGTGTCCAAGGGCTTCATCAAGCTGATTCCTTCTGAGTGCTGATAGTGCCGCCAGATTGTAAACCCAGCCGTTTTCACTGTCCTTTTCAAGGGCCTGTCGAAGCTCTTCTTCATGTAGTTCGCCGGTATTGAAATTGTGTTCGGCAAGCCGGAATCGGTATAGTCCATACTCCGGTTCGAGCGATACCGCTTTCTCGAACGCTTTCCTGGCCTTGTTTACATCTCCGTCTCCTTGCAGAATCATTCCGTGGAGATACCAGACTGCGGAATCCTTTGTTCTTTTCTTGACTGCTGCGGCAAGTTGTTCCCGCGCGCCATCAATATCACCGGTCGCATAGAGTAGTTTTCCGGTCAGCGCAGGCAGCATCGGATCGTCCGGTTTGATTGTCCGTAACAGATCAATGCATCGGGAGAGATCCTCATATTCATCATTTTTCAGAAAAAGCAGAGCTGCCTGGCGGAGTGCCGCCAGGGCGCGTGGGTCATCGTTGGCAAGATGCCACTCACTTCCGGCATTATAAAAAAAGAGCCCCTGCTCTGTATTGAGTTCGCCTGCGCGTGCATAAGCTGTTGCGGCTTTATCATGTTCACCTTTCCAGGCAAGCAGATGGCCCTCAAGATTCGAAAGAAACGACGATTTCTCCGGGGATTCCCGGGGAAGTGTATCAAGATGCTGCTCCAGGTCGTCCCATCTGCTTTGCAGATAGTACAAACCGGCTATCTCTGCGTGCGCTTCGGGGGATTGAGGTTCCAGCGCAAGCGCCTTTCGGAAAAACTCGTCTGCTTCGGAGTAAAGCCGCTGCGCCAGATATAATTGCCCGGCAAGCAGCAGTTCATCAAAACAGGGTTCTCTTTTTCTCCATATTTTCCTCAGCTCGAAAAGAGCGGGAAGATGCCTCCCCATGGC
Organism: uncultured Treponema sp.; assembly: GCA_964592325.1. GTDB lineage: Bacteria > Spirochaetota > Spirochaetia > Treponematales > Treponemataceae > Teretinema. Next base: position 3,938 of record CAZQEF010000093.1, read on the forward strand.
ATACCAGGTTTCAGCAAGCCTCCGGTGGGCCTGTTCAGGTATGGGAAGATACTGGTTCCAGCGGGTATAGAGCGTTTCAACTTCAATTTCCCGTGATTCAATGGAAAAAGCTTCAAGAACAGGCTCGGTTCGTGAACAGGAATTCCATGTCTGGGCGGCAAAGGCAATGTTTCCTGCCGATTGAATGGTTTCGTCAACGCATTCCGCGACCCACGCATCATTGACAATGATGGTGATGGATGTATCCCGTACAATAAGGCGCACACTGTAGACGGATTCCGCATTCTGATAGGGAGAAGTGTTGTCTTCGTGAGCTGCTGGCTGGTGCATGATATTCCGGTCAGTTTCCGTCCAGCCGAGTATGGGAAGCGGAGTGCTGTTCATGACTGCATCAAGACGGACAAACCCGCGATCCGATATCTGGACGCTGTAAAAAGTGGAATCTGAAATATGGCGGAAAAGAATGCCTGCGGAAGTTTTCCCGGCGTTATTCCCGGCTTCCGGATCTGCCGGTGACGGAATTTCAATAAGCGCTTCAATCACCATGTTCCGATACCGGTATTGCGGATTGACGGTCCAGGCAAAAAGGTTTTTCCGGGTCAGTGTGAGTGCAAGTCCCCGCGGGGTAAAGGTCGATGCATAGGACTCACCTGATTCCTCTACGAATCGGGCGGTTTTGGCACGCGAAAAGTCGGTCATCCAGAATTCTTCCACGATTTCTTCAGGATCCGCCGGCAGTTGTGTTTTTGTACTGAACAAACGTTTCAGAAATCCAAACATAGGGACATAAATTTACCCGAAAATACGTCGTCTGTCTATGGAAATGGTACAGCAGTCCTTCGCCTGTTCTGGCGTTTGACAAGTGTGCTATAAAAAAATCAAAAAAAAAGCTTAATTTGTTGCAAAAAGAAACAAAAAGGCTTCCCTTTCCCGTAAAGCTTTATTACACTGAATATATACTAACCAACTCTTACAGGAGTATATATGGCATTTCCCGATAATTTCATCTGGGGCGCGGCAACCGCGTCGTATCAAATAGAGGGTGCATGGAATGAAGACGGCAGAAGTCCGTCGGTATGGGATGTTTTTTCCCGGACTCCCGGTAAAACCTATAACGGGGATACCGGAGATACCGCGTGTGATCACTATCACCGGTACAAGGAAGATGTCGCGATCATGAAGCAGCTCTCGCTCCCTGCGTACCGTTTTTCCGTTGCCTGGCCGCGTATTATTCCGGACGGACGGGGCGCGGTGAATCAGAAAGGGCTTGATTTTTATTCCCGTCTCGTGGATGAATTGCTCGCTGCCGGAGTTGATCCCTGGGTTACCCTCTATCACTGGGATTTACCACAGGTGCTCCAGCAGCAGGGCGGATGGATGAATCCCGCGATTTCTGATGCGTTTGCCGAGTATACCCGGGCGGTGGTTGATACGCTCGGTGACCGGGTGACCAACTGGATGACCTTCAATGAACCGCAGTGTTTTATCGGTCTTGGTCTGATCAACGGTCACCAGGCGCCGGGATACATGCTTCCCCAGTGCGACACGGCGAAAGCTGCCCACCATTCAATGGTCGCGCACGGAAAAGCAGTGGATGTATTGCGTGCCAAAGGCGGTTCGAACTACCGGATCGGCTATGTTCCTACCACTCAGGCCATGATACCCGCAACAGAATCTCCCGAACATATCGAGCTCGCCCGCAGGGCGATGTTCTCCCATACACCGGCACGGGAACTCTTCTGGACCATTTCGCTTTTCTCCGATCCTGTGCATCTCGGGAAATATCCAGACGATATTCTCGAAATAATAGAAAAAGATTTGCCAAAAAACTGGCAGAATGACATGCCGGTTATTTCACGGGATATCGATTTCTTTGGTATCAATCTGTACAGCGGTAAAATTATCGGGACTGATGAAAAAGGTGTTCCCTGCGTCCTTCCGGAACCTCCCGGGAAACCGCAGACCGCCTTCAAATGGAACGTTGAGGATGAAACCCTCCGGTGGGGTGCCCGTTTCATGTACGAGCGGTACAAAAAACCGGTAATCATTACCGAAAACGGGCTTTCCAACAGTGACTGGGTGCACATGGACGGAAAGGTGCATGATCCTGCCCGTATTGATTTTACCCGGCGTTACCTGCTGGGTCTGGAAAAAGCAATTGACGAGGGTGTGGACATAGCCGGATACTTTCACTGGAGTCTCATGGACAACTTTGAATGGACGGAAGGATACAAGGAACGCTTCGGACTTGTTCATGTTGACTTTACCACGTTCAAACGGACGATCAAGGATTCCGCCTGGTGGTACCGGGACGTAATACAGTCGAACGGGGCTTCACTGCACTAAGAGAAGTATTCTTCAATAAAAAAAAGACCGCGCAAACCGCGCGGTCTTTTTTGTATGTCAGGTGCTGTGCAGTATTAATTTCGCGTCGCGAAATTAATACATGCCGTGGAGAAATGTCACTTCGTGCCATTTCTCCTTGATGTACTAAAAAACTGTATTCAGTTTTTTAGTACATACCGCCCATACCGCCCATGCCACCCATGT
>CAZQEF010000094.1:0-2620 GCA_964592325.1 uncultured Treponema sp.
CAAACATGATTTCAAGTATATCATCATATCTCCAAAATGATAAGAAAATTCAGTTTCAAATTTCCTGTAATTCAAGATCGTTGTCCTCTGACAGCGGCAGGGACAGAGTAAACCGCGTGCCCTTTGCCGGAATCGACTGCACGGCCAGTTTCCCCTTGTGTTTGCTTACGATTATGTCATAGGAAATACTCAATCCAAGCCCGGTTCCCTTGCCCGGAGCCTTTGTCGTAAAAAACGGATCGAATATCTTGTTGACTATTTCAGGAGGGATTCCCGGACCGTCATCGGTAATGGTCATGGTAACCCAGGTTTCATTGCTTTCGGTATGCACGCGTATGGTTCCCTTCTCCCGCCGCTGCTGATCGGCGATTGCCTGGGCAGCATTGACCAGTATGTTGAGAATAACCTGATTTATCTCTCCGCCACGAGCATGCACCTTGGGAACGTCATTGAGATCTTTTTGTACATCGGCAACATACTTGATCTTGTTCCAGGCAACCACCAGCGTGCTTTCAAAGCCGCTGTTGATATCATACAGTTCTCCCGACGTCCCTTTGTCCGCACGTGAAAAATTCATCAGGTTTGACACAATTTCCCTGATACGTTTGTGCCCTTCCTCATTTTCCCGGGAAATATTCTGTGCCTCATCAAAGACATACGCGAGATCATACTTTGTATAGACTTCTGCAATGCGTTCATCACCCAGTTCCAGTAATTCCTCGAAAGCCTTTTGGATATCACCGAAATATCTATCGAGCATGGTCTGATTACTCAGCAGAAACCCGAGCGGATTGTTTATCTCATGCGCGACACCGGCAGCCAGCTGTCCAAGCGATGCCATCTTCTCCTGTTGGATCATGATATTCCGGGTTTCCTGGAGCTTGGTATTCATCTCGGACAACTCGAGATTCATCTTCCACAATTCCTGCTCGGTTTTGACCCGGTCGGAAATATTCCGGATTATTCCCTGTACTTCCAGTATCCCCCCAGAATCGTCGATAACCGCATGCGCGGTTTTTGTACAATACAGGATCGAACCGTCAATCCTGGAAAGAATTACTTCAAAATTCTCAATTTGCCGCCGCTCCCTGAGCTTCCGTATGAAAAAATCATACATCTCCTCACTGTGAAAGAAATCCTTGATCGGCTTACCGATAACCTGTCGGGGATCGTCCGCTCCGAGCAACCGCAATCCTGCCTGATTAATGCTGGTCACCATACCATCAGAATCATGACTATATATCATCTCTTGGGAAAGCTTGAAGAAGGTAACCAGACGCTCCTGGAACGCTTTGCGGCGCCATGGATCAACATGGTTATCTTCCGGATCTTTTACGCCGGGGTTCTTACTGTATTCTTGCGGTAACGATAGTGACATTGTCGGTAAAGTCCTTGGTACCGTTCGCGGAAAGGGCTGCAGCAAGCAGACGTTTGTGATATTCCTCGCCGGCAGGAATACTCGCAAGCAGTTTTGGCAGGGATACATCCGAACCGTTTTTTAAGCCTCTGGTATACAGCAATATCATATCCCCAGGATTCAGTGACTGCCTCTTTTCAGGATACATGACTGACCGGACAGTCCCGATAGGCGATCCCGATACCGGTAGTTCACTGATTCCCGAATCTGTTACGAGACAGGGATGTGTATGATTCGCATTCGCATAAATAAGTGTTTTTGTGCGGATATCAAGAATCCCGGCAAAGAAGGATATGGGCACCGATTCCGTCGCCCTGAATTCAAATTGCATACGTTTGTTAAGCCAGGACAGAAAATCCGCCGGGGAAATATCCTTTCCGATAATGTTGCGCATGTATTCGGGATAGATGATTGCCTTCAGAATCGCCGTGATCATGGCCGCCCGTACCCCATGGTCCTCAACAGTACCGGCCAGCAGAAAGTAGCGGTCAGCACCGACGGAAATGACATCATAATAATCTCCGCCGCAAAAGAGCCCGGGGGAAGGCCGGTAGGTCACCCGGAATTCCACACCCTGTATGGAGGGAAGATTCGGCCGGAGGATTGTTTTCTGCAATTCACCGGCAAGACGAAGCTCCTCATTCATTCTGACCGCGTTTTCTGCGTTCTTCCGCCTGCTTTCAATGAACTCCCAGGCCTTGTCCAGTTCAGCAAGCATTGCCTCCGAGTCCCAGGGTTTGAGCATGTAGCTGAAAAGGCCGGTCTTTACCGCCTTTATTATTTCCTCGGTTTCCGAATATCCCGTAAGCAAGACGGTCAGGATATCAGGCTGCCGATTTTTCGCCTCGGCGAGAAAGTCGGATCCCTTCATCTCGGGCATGCGCAAATCCGATATAATGATTTCAACGGCACTTCCGTGTTTCTCCAGAATCTGAAGGCCTTCCTTTCCGGACAGGGCAACCAGAATCTCAAGACCTTTATCGCGTGCCCACTGATGCAGTTCACGCTTCAGTGCAAGAAGAATATTCCTTTCATCATCGACCAGAAGAATGATCCGTACTGAGTCCGCCATATCTTGCACCTCCACATAGCACCAGTATAGTGCATGGGAGGATAGCATTCAAATTGTCGCTGCTTACCCCGCCGACGCGGCGCACAGCACGGATTTCGCCACCGGTTACCCCGCCGACGCGGCGCCCTCCA
>CAZQEF010000094.1:2630-6476 GCA_964592325.1 uncultured Treponema sp.
TGATGGGAATGAAAGCCGCCTTCTTCCCGGGAAAAAACGACGATAACGCTTCTTCGAGGTTCTCCAGCACGAGCGCGCCGGATTTTTTTGCGAGGGCTCCGAGCATTACCATGTTGGCAATGCGGATATTCCCCAGTTTCTCGGCGATCGCCGTAGCGGGAACACGGAGTATGGTGACACGCTTTTCCAGAATTTGCGGAATTGCCGTGTCAGGAACAAGCGACGAATTGACAATCAGCAGCCCGCCGTCACGAACACTGTTTGCGCCGGCTTCCAGGCTGTCCGCACTCATCACCACCGATGAATCCGCGGCAGACAATATGGGGCTCGCAATTTTGTGATCGGATATAATACAGTTTGCCCGGGCAATTCCCCCGCGCTTTTCGGCACCATAAAACGGAAAAAAGCTGACAACCTTGCCCTGCATCATGCCGAGCAAAACCCAGGTCTGGCCAAGTGATATAATACCCTGTCCGCCAAAACCGGCAAAAAATGTCTTCTCGGTCATGCACGGCCTCCCCTTCCCGAAATATCCTCGGGCAGCTCATTCTTTATCTCGCCAAGAGGGAAAACCGGCACCATGGCTTCCTCTATCCATTCAACAGCCTCAACCGGATTCATTCCCCAGTTCGTACCGCAGGGAGAAAGAACCTCAACCATGCTGAATCCGATTCCGGCCATCTGCGCAGCAAAGGCTTTTTTCAGATACTCCTTGAGTTTTTGCACCTGAGCCGGAGTAGTTACCGTGCCCCGGGCAAGATAACGGGTTCCTTCAAGGGTAGCCAGCAGCTCACTGACCCGGATCGGGTATCCCATTCCGGCTTTATCCGGATCCCGGCCGTGCGGTGCCGTAGCAGCCTTTTGCCCGACCAGAGTCGTCGGAGCCATCTGGCCGCCGGTCATGCCGTAAATCGCGTTGTTGACAAATACCGTTGTGAATTTCTCTCCCCGGTTCGCGGCATGGATAATCTCGGCCGTTCCGATTGCGGCAAGATCACCGTCTCCCTGATAACAGATTACCAGATGATCATTGAGCACGCGCTTGATGCCGGTTGCCGCCGCAGGTGTCCTGCCGTGCGCCGGCTGGACAGAATCAAAATCAAAGTAGAGATCCGCCCAGATGGCGCATCCTACCGGATTTGTAATGATCGTACGCTCGCGCAAGCCCATTTCATCAACAAGTTCGCAGATGAGCCGATGGACAACCCCATGCCCGCACCCGGCACAATATTTTGTCTGAACCGGAACCATGCTCCCGGGACGTTGTGCAACAATACTCATTTAGATCCCTCCAGAATTTCACAGGCTTTTTTGTACACCTCTTCCTCGGTAGGTACCACACCGCCGGAATGTGGCAGCAGATGAACCGGAACCCGGCATCCCGTTGCAAGACGGATATCTTCGATCATCTGTCCCATACTCAATTCAACCGAAAGCAGAGGGACACCACGATCAGCAATTGCCGCAATCTCCTTCTCCGGGAAAGGCCACAGAGTAATCGGTCTGAACAAGCCAAGTTTGATACCGTTTTTCCGGGCCATTTCAACAGCGCCAAGGCAAACCCGGGCAGCAGTTCCGTAGGCAACCAGAACGAGATCGGCATCATCACAGGAAACTGATTCCGAGCGAACCTCCTGTGTTTGAATCTGACGGTACCGTTCAAACCTTTCCCGAATGAGGGCCTCAAGTTCTTCAGGTACCAGATTTATGGAAGTGATGTGCCTCGCGGGACGAGGTTTGCCGCGGCCATCCCCGGTCTTGTCCATACCGCCAACCGTCCAGGACGACTTGTCAGGCATGCTGTCCGGACCGCGCCGGGCCGGCAGTGTAATCGATTCCATCATTTGGCCAATAACACCGTCGGCAAGAATCATGGCAGGCATGCGCCATTTGTCCGCGAGATCAAACGCCAAAACAGTCAGGTCCGCCGCCTCCTGCACACCATCGGGGGCAAGAACAATCACATGATAATCGCCATGACCACCACCGCGTGTTGACTGAAAATAATCGCTCTGTGCCGGAGCAATGGAACCAAGACCGGGCCCTCCGCGGACGACATTTACATATACAAGCGGGAGATCCGCGCCTGCCGCGTAGGATATGCCTTCCTGTTTCAAACTGATGCCCGGGCTGGAGGAACTCGTCATGGCCCGTGCCCCGGCAGCCGCTGCGCCGTAGACCATATTGATCGCTGAAACTTCGCTTTCAGCCTGGATAAAAACTGTTCCTTCCCCAGTCAGATTGGCAGCCATATAGGCAATAAGCTCATTTTGCGGTGTTATGGGATATCCGAAATATGCAGTACAACCGGCCCTGATAGCAGCCTCGGCGATTGCCTCATTCCCTTTCATCAATACCCTGTCGCCGAATGTATTCATCATGCCTCTCCTTCCTCAACATATACCGTTATCGCGCAATCAGGACAAACCCGGTAACAGGACGCACAACCGGTACAGGACTCCATGTTTTCTGCTTTTACCGGATAAACCCCGGCGCTATTGAGTACCGAATCTTCCTCAAGTACCGAAAACGGGCAGGCACGGACACATAGCATGCATCCCTTGCACAATTCCCTGTCTATAGAAACTGAACCTTTCCTCATGACACCCTCCGAAGTTCTTCAGACAATTCAGTATGACATATATTACCTTTTATGTCATAATGACATATTGACAATAATTGCAAATATGGTATTTTATGTGCAACTATTTTGACAACCAGTGGTCAAACAAGGTTGCAGCAAAAAGGCAATTTTTTCACACAAGGAGTAGTATATGGCCTTTGAAATAATCGCGACCGGGCATTATGTACCTGAAAACCGCGTCACAAACGATGATCTGGCTCGCACCATAGATACAAGCGACGAATGGATTCGTTCACATACCGGGATTGGATCACGCCATGTTGCCGCAGAAAATGAGGCCTCCAGCGACCTTGCATATCAGGCAGCACTTAATGCCCTTGAACAGCTTTCACCCGGAAAGGCAATGGAAGCAGCCAAGACCATTGATCTCATAGTAGTGGGAACATCAAGCCCCGACTATTACGGTTTTCCCTCTTGCGCATGCATTGTCCAGGACCGGCTCAAACTTGAAAAAACAGGTGCTTTCGATGTAGTTGCCGCCTGTTCCGGATTTGTATATTCGCTCGATGCAGCCGCCGGAATGTTACGCCACGGCAGAAAACGCGCTCTTGTTATCGGTACTGACGTACTCACAAAAATAACCGATTGGTCAGACCGGGGAACCTGCGTGCTCTTCGGCGATGCCGCCGGCGCCGTAATCATTGAAAAAACCGATGCACCCGAAGAAGGTCCCGGCCGCCGGGGCATAATCCGCTCCATACTGGGAGCTGAAGGTTCCGGAGCACAGGAACTCATGTGTGAACGCGGGGGCACCCGACATCCTTTCAAATCCGGAGAAACTCTCGATAAGGGCATACACCTGAAAATGAACGGCCAGGCAGTATACAATTTCGCTGTCAGAGCATTCACCGACACAATCAAGGATCTTCTGGATCTTGAGGGGCTTACCGTTGATGATGTCAAAAAAATTGTACCCCATCAGGCAAATATGCGCATAATAAGAGCCGCGGCACGCCGCCTCAAAATTCCGGAAGACAAATTCTTTATGAATATTGAAAAATATGCAAATACCTCAAATGCTACCATTCCGGTTGCACTCGATGAATACGTGCGCACCGGTGATGTGAAAAAAGGGGACATTATCATGACGGTTGGGTTTGGTGGGGGTTTAACATATGCGGGTAATCTCATCGTCTGGTAACTATTCTACTGCTACCAAAATTGTTGAAAAAAAATAAGCAGTAAAAGCCTCATACCACCAG
>CAZQEF010000095.1:0-6459 GCA_964592325.1 uncultured Treponema sp.
TGTATGCTTCAGCAATGCCTCTATCACCGTACATTGCCAGGTCACATAATGTACCAATCTCCTCATCAGTACAATTCTGTTTTTGCCAGGCTTTAACCAACGGACAATAATGGAAATGCAAATGCAGTTCACTTTCCGTACTCTTAATAACCGTAATTTCAAACACTTTACGGGCAAAGAAGCCGAACAGACTCTTTCTAAGTCCTGTCAAGTTTACCATGTTATTTTTTTCTATCAGATTCTTTCCCTGATATATGCCACATCTGTTTATTCCGCGCTCTGCAAGTTTTGTAATATCAATCCTGTTTTTCCGTGATTCATCGTAAAGATAATACAACCATAAAGCCCTGTGTTCCAGCAATTCCCTTATCGCGCGGATCAGCGGAAATCTCACTTTGCCGATATTTCTGATCTCTGACACTAAAATCCCTCTTTATTGATTTACAGTAATTACCATAGTACTCCATCAACCGATTCTTCTGTTGTGTTTTCTTGCATATTCAGAAATATCGAATTTCTTGAAGAGCTCAACATATTGAGCACGGATTTTATTACCCATCACTTTCCCGATAATTTCTTCAACCTGTTTGGGTGTTTTATGTTTCAGGTTGAATTCTTCTATAATCTGGAGCATGTTTTCCTTCGTAATTTTGGAATTCAAAAGAAACTTTGATAATTCCAGGGGTAAAAACGGTATTTCAGTTTGTGAAAAGACGTCGGCATACCATTTTTTTTCAAATTCATAATACTTGTTCTTGCTTAAAAAAGAGTTCCTGTTCAACTGTTTGCTGGCATCTTCCAAAAACAATAATGCAAATGTATATGCCAGACCTTCTGATAGTATACTCTCTTTTGCCCGTATCAGTGAGTTTTCAATTCTTAAATACGAATGGCCGATTTCATGTAAAATACCTGATATATACATACTCCTGGATGTTTCAGAAGCAGTAGTATCCGGGATTATACCTTTGAACTGTATATACATCCTGTTACTGCGATGATTATTTGCATAATGCTGTTTACGCCCGAGAGAGAGGTTGATCCTATGATTCAGAAAGTATTTTTCTCCGAGTTTATCGGCAATCATCCTGTCAATATATTCTGTGATATCTCTGACAGATGGTGCTATTTGAAGCAATTCCTTATCCGCTTTCTTTACTTTGGTTGGAATCATGTTATCTCCTTTACAATATCCGTATGATATCGTTCAAACTAAATCATACATGCAAAATCCTGAAATATCATGAGAGATTTCAGAAATAATCGCAGGTTTTGCCCCTCACTCAATCAATCCCCGATGTTGCCATCCCGGATAAAAGCGTGTAAACTTGTTTCATCCACAGGTGAACAGACTTTGGTCATACGGAGGCGATATGTACAAGTTCATCGTGAGTCAATCCACAACCAACAGACTGCTTGCTCATGCGTCCATCGTGATGATTGTCGTGCAAAGTATTCTGTCCTATTTCATGGAATACTCACTTGCCGGGGCTCTGGTGACTTTCGGTTTTGCTGCCGCAATGTTCGCGTTACCGCTGGGCATATATTTCATCAGACCGTCCAGTGCCGTATTCAAGTATCTTTTTGTTTTCTTTGCCATCACCTACATGTTTATCATTCTCTATATCCAGAAAGGAAGCATCGACAATATCTTCCTTCTCTATGTCATCCTGGCCAGCGCATCCCTCTACTTCGATGTAGAGTTCACGCTCTACACCACAGCAATTCTCTGTGCTGAAACAATACTTGGTCTTGTTTTTTTGCGCGACGTACTTTTTCCGCTTATGGTGCCGGCATCTGTCATTTCGCTCATCGTGAATTTCCTGATCATCGGCATATTGCTTGCCTTTCAGGGGGAATGGGGAAAGCGGATGATGGTCTCCTACGAGTCGGCTTACGACAAATCGATAACCGATCCGCTGACCCACGTCCGCAACCGCGCCTTCTTCGATGAATACCTGCGTGATACGACGGAACAGGCGCGCAAATACGGTGAGACTTTCAGCGTGGCTATTCTGGACATTGATAACTTCAAGGCATTCAACGATACATACGGACATCCCGTTGGCGATCTTGTTCTGAAAACGACGACCCGGACGATACAGGAGACAATACGAAAGACAGACATTCTTTGCCGTTTTGGTGGCGAGGAATTCACGTTGATCTTCAAGACGATCAATCTGAAAGACGCGCTTGTCATTACCGAGAAGATCAGGACAGCCGTGGAGAAAGCAACTCTCGAGCATGAAGGCAGGAATCTTTCCATAACCATCAGTCTTGGCCTTACCGAATTCTCGCCTCGTGATGATCCGGCCTTATTGATAGAGCGTGCCGATCAGGCTCTGCTCAGGGCAAAGGAATCCGGGAAAAACCGGGTTGAATGTTTGCCAGGCTGAAGTTTTTATCAGTTAGTACAATCATTCAGGAGGATTGCATGAATCGGGCCATACTATTATCATTATTCCTTATGATTACTATTACGGGATGCGTCAACCGCGGAAAAACGGCGCAATCCTCCGGATCAGACCCGGAGAGCAAACTGTGCGCCCTCACCTTCGACGACGGACCGGATCCGGTCAAGACCGGTCACGTGCTTGACAGACTCGAGAAGTACGGGATCGTCGCCACATTCTTCGTCATCGGCCAGCGTCTCGATGACAGTACAGCTGCTACTATCAAACGCGCAGTTTCTCTTGGATGCGAGATCGAAAACCATTCGTGGGACTATTCAAGCCTCACAGGAAAGAGCGAGGACGAGATCAGGAATACTGTGAGCAATGCTACGAAAGCGATAAAGAAATATGCAGGGAAAAAGCCTGCCTTCTTCCGGCCGCCGAACCTTGCCGTCAACGCGAATATCTTTAATGCCGTGGACCTTCCATTCATCGGCGGTGTCGTCGGGAATGACTGGAAGGGTCAGGGAACGAATGCCGAAAGCCGCGCCAAACGCGTACTCGCGGGTATGCGTGACGGTGCGATCATATTGCTACATGATGTTCAGCCGGATCCTCACCCGACGCCAGAGGCCCTGGACATCCTCATACCGGAGCTCAAGGCCCGGGGTTACGAATTCGTGACAGTCCGTGAACTCTTCAGGCGCAAGGGAATAAAACCTGCGTCTGGCAAGGGTACGCTCTGGATGTACGTGGAATAAAGGATACATCCGTACGGGAATACAAGCATCTCTCATGACCTTCTCTTTTGGCCAGTTCTTCCTGGTAACTCGATTAAACCGGATGAGATGCAACGCTGGTCTCAGACCCTTTTCAAGATCTGAATGTACGGATTTTTTTTCTCATAGACTTCTACAGTATCTGAAACCAAAGTAGTAATGTGGTATATAAGGATGTGCATTATGAAAGCGTCTTGTTACACATGCTTCATACGCATCATCTGACCAGGATCCGCCACGCAAACCCCGATCCGTCCCCATTTCTGAACCTGCCGGATTCTTTACCTTTTCTTCATAAACCGTATTATCGTACCAGTCGTATATCCATTCCCATATACCGCCAGACATATCATACAGCCCTAAAGCATTTGGCAGCTTCGTTCCAACTTCGTGAGTTATGCCGCTGGAATTTCCTCTATACCAGCCATAGTTACTCAGATTAGCATCCGTAAATAAATGCTGCTCTCTACTTATAACAACTTTATTATTCACCGTAGTTGTACCGGAAAATGCAAAATACCAGCTGTTTTTTGCAGCGTCTCCGCCACGGGCTGCGAACTCCCACTCGGCCTCTGTTGGCAACCGATATCCCTTTTTCTTTTTGTTATAGTATGGAATGATGTTATTTTGTGCATCACTTTGGGTGTAGACATAGTTATAGTTCGAATCCTTATAGTAAACACAATCTGACGTTTTCATGATTTTATTTGTCAGTGTATTGCAAAAAACTATTGCCTCAAACCAGGAAATGGTATCAGCCGGACGTAAATCCGGATTTTCATCTTTACTGTTACATGTATATTTTATGTTCAGGTTTTCCTTTTTGAAGTAACACGGATTATATCCCATTACCTGTTCGAATAATTCCTGAGTAACAGGATATTGGGCCATACAAAAAGATCCAAGAGTCACTTTGCGGTTCTTAATAAATACCCCTCTCCAATTTTCTCCGGCAGATCCCGATACAATGGAGTTCCAATAAGTATCATCAGATGTATATACTGTAACTTTTTTGTGTCTGGGAATTACAACAGTTTCACTTGTCTTCTTGAATTCAATATTATCGATACATACATTTGATGTTTGAATCGTATCCGGAGTATCTTTACTATTGAATATCAATGTCTGATGAACAGAAAGCGCAATGACAAGTAAAGATAAAATGATAATGTAAACGTAAATATACCTTCTCGTAAACAGAAGATTCATCCACGCCCCCCTCTTTGTCAAAAAAACAAGTGATTATGTATTCCGTTGAAGGCATCCATTTAACATTTGCTTGACCCGCAGCACGAATAGTTTCGCAGTTCTCGCCCGTAGCCCGACAAAGGCTTTTAAAATTACGGCACAACTATTGCCGGCTTCGTAGTTCCTGTCAGGTATCGTCTGCTTTTGTCTATCTTGCTTTTTTGTATACAAATGGTGCAGTTATTATGTAAAATGTCAAAAACAATAATTGACAAATCTGCCCAAAATTCAAAACGCTGCCAATCCCATAATTAACAATTACAAAAATATAATTTATTACCACATCAGATAAAATCACTATCCCGTATAATAGTAATCCCAAATTTACATTGAAAAATAATAACACTATCGCTAATGGGTCAAAAAATACGAGAAGTGTCCAATAGATATTCAGAGCTAATGAAACATCAGAATTAATTCTTTGATACCCAAAAAGACCATATCGCATAATATCATTTGCATGATTATATGTTGCACCCATGTATGCGATAACATAAACAAACAGCACTATTTTTACGGCTATCTGATTTTTTAGTTTTATGATATACAGCATACTTTTTCTTTTCAGCAAAATAATACAACCCTTCTACTTTATCAAGAACAAATTGCTGATCATAAATCCATCAACAATCTTTTATCAATCAGTTCTCATTCCATCCACAGCGTACATCAAATCGATCGAAAACGCGATGGTTTCTTAATCAAATATTTTCTCGTAATAACCATACTACACCATGGACTATGTATTAGTTAGTACAGTTGCTGTTTTTATATATATCCCATAAAAAAATACTTCCAGCGCAAGAAACATTCAGAGAATTTACACTTCCCGATATTGGTATTTTTGTTATGAAGTCACATACTTCCTTTAATCCAACACTCATTCCCTTTGCTTCATTACCAAGGATCAAAGCTATTGGCGCTTTCAATTTTTTCGTCATTAAGGAAACTGTACCTGTTGAATCAGTTCCAACAATCTGGATACTGTTCTTTATTTTTTGTTCACTTATCCAATTATTTAATTGATCCATTGATTCAATGTTGACTATTTGAGAGTGAAAAACACTGCCTAAACTCGATCTAATCACTTTTGGATCATAATAGTCAATGCCATGGCCTATTACAAATATTGCATCAACATTAAATGAATTGGCTGTTCTTACTATTGAACCAAAATTCCCATGATCACTTGGTCTATCAAAAATCAGAACAAACGGCTTTTTACTTAATGCTATTTCATTCATTGAAATCGGAACAATTCTTGCAGTAACGACAATCTCTACCGGTTCTTCTCTATCACATAATTTTCTGTACAAATGATCCGACATTTCGATTATTTTCGAGTTATTACAACTCGATATCAGCTGCTTTGCCCATCCAGATAATCTATTTAAATCAACTGTAATAATTCTGGTGAACTCAATATTTGCATAAACAGCTTGTTTTATTGATTCAATTCCTTCGATAAATATCTCTTTATGTTTGGATCGCTTTGATCGATTAGTTTTTAATGATTCAATAATCTGATATTCAGCATTTTCAGAGGAAATCCTTAAAACATTCATATAGCTTATAATCCTTTGTTATAGTTCTTTGCCCGCCCAAGGCATATATCTGGCATACGTTTAACCTGCGAGCCCGTGCCCGAAGGGTTTTGCGCATTTTGCGCATTAGATGCCTTGGGTTCTCGTACTAAGTGCAATGAACTATATACAGCTCTCCCAGGACGAACGATACTACATTTCGGGCATGCGTGCAAAGAAGGTTTCTTTCACACAAATCGCAAGGGATTCAGGCCGTTCTACCAGTACCATGACCAAAGAATACAAGCGGAATCTTCATTCTACCGGTTACTATGCAGTTTCTGTTGCATATTCCTATGCTGTGGCAAGACGCCGTAGCTGCCGAAGAGGGTCACAGTATCCGCCGGAATGTTGGCAAATGACTTGTCTACAGGGTGATTCGTATTGATCGTAAACGCGGTGGATTCTTATTCAAAGATCTAAGAATAATGCCAAAAAGACGTCGTAAACGGTATG
>CAZQEF010000096.1:0-6439 GCA_964592325.1 uncultured Treponema sp.
ATAGCGGAGGTCGTCCACCAGCAAAGATCCCGCAAGTTCCTTTCTGGTTGTTTCTATTGCCGCGGCCTCGGTAGCGCCAGTCGCCGTATGGATAATTACCGCCGTATGGATTTTTTCGTTTTGTGTAAAATCCCAGACAGAAAGCTCAGCCCGCATGAGGCAATGCCACTGTCCGTCGTCTCCCTTTTCAAGGGACTCAATCCAGATTGTGCCATAGATGAACCGTTGAACTCCGCCAGCAAACTGGGCCCGAGCAGCGTCAAGAAGCTTCTGTTCATCTCCTTCAGCAAGCTGACGGGGAAAATCGGCCATACCGATCCGGGAAAAACCCTTCTGAATAAGCGGGCGGAGAAGGCCTGTGGCGGTTCGGTTGTTTGAAAGCACCGGATTGCCGTTCTTGTCATAATCAAGAAATGAAATGGTAGTCGGAATATTCTTGCGGGGAGTCTCAACACTGTGATCAAATGAGACCGACAAGACCCCTTCATGAATCAGTTCAGAAGCGATATTGGCGACAATATTGTCCCGCAGGGGAACGTTCAGGGATACCGACAGGGTGCCTTTTCCCGTGTGTTGCGGAACCGGTGCCCTGAAAGAGGCAATCCCGGCAGCGTTGGTGATTATTTCGGCGGTATCCCGCGAAAGAGAACCGTCTTCCCCGTAAACCGGAAAAGATACCAGGCAGGGAAATCCGGCAAGCGGGACGGTCCCCGTTTCATTGGCAATAACGGCCTTGACTGCAAAATCCCGGGAAAAAGCCCGGCCGGAAACGGTATCACCGGGAACGGATACCGGAGAAAGCTGAATTGACGAGATAATCCGTTCCATCTTCCCACGGATGGATGCGGCAAACTCGGGTTCTTTCCTGAGCGATGCAATGATATCTGCAGCCCGGTTAAATGAATCAAGCGCGGCCGCATAATCACCGGACGCGAGATACTCATCCATATCCGCCTCGTAATTCGCAACAAGAACACGGGCGTCTTCAGCTTTGATGCGTTTTATCCCTTCCGGGGCGCCTGCCTTTCGGACCGTCCCGATTTCATCGGAGGATCCCCCACAGACGGTTATTTCCGGACTTGAACCGGAACGGGCGCAAGGAGTACCGGCACAGGAAGAAAAAAGAACAAACACACCAACAACGAGCAGACTGAAACGTATCATGTTCATACCTCAACTTTAAACATTATTTCCTGGAACAGGATATCACAATATCTCCATTATTTCCATAGAAACCTGCAGTTGTCAGAACCGCTCCGGAGTTATACAATGCGGTATGCGCGCAACACAGGCATTGATTCATCATGACAATTTCCTGCACAACATCGGTCAAATCCGGACCAAAATCTCAGAAGACACCCTGATATGCATCCCGGTCAAGGCCGATGCGTACGGACATGGAGCCGTTTCAATTGCAAACACCGCTGTCAAGGCGGGTGTTACACATCTAGCGGTTGCAACCGTCCGGGAAGGCATGGAACTCCGGGATGCCGGAATCGGCACCCACATCATCCTGCTGAGTCCGCCCGACGAGCAGGATGCGGCACTCATTGTTGAAAAAGATCTGGAACCATTCGTTACCGGAACCGTTTTTGCCGAACGGCTCGCCGCAGCAGCCCGGGACACCGGCAAGACGGTTTCAGTCCATATCAAGGTAGATACCGGTATGGGGCGGCTCGGCTGCTCACCGGAGAATGCTGCCGCGGTAGCCAAAGCCATTGACTCCAGCAGCAACCTGAAACTGGCCGGCACCGCTACCCATCTGGCTGTTGCCGATTCTCCTGATCCGGAGGATCGGGCATATACCGACACACAGCTCGCGCGTTTCGAAGAGGCGGTTACAGCCATCCGCGACTGCGGTATTGACCCCGGGATCCTCCATGCGGCCAATTCAGGCGCCGTCCTCCTTCATCCGTCCGCGCAATATGACATGATACGGCCGGGCATACTGTGCTACGGCTATGCGCCTGATGATCGGCTCAAGGGGATGCTCCCGCTCCGGCCGGTCATGGAACTGAAAACCGGCATCATAGAAACTCATGTGCTGAAAGCGGGAGAATCGGTTTCCTATGGCCGGTCGTGGAAAACAGACCGGGATACAGTCATAGGGGTTATTCCCGCAGGCTATGCCGACGGGCTTCCCAGAGGGCTTTCACCCGGGCTGACCGTCTGGATCAACGGGAAAACGTACCCGGTTGCCGGCAGAATATGCATGGATCTCTGTATGGTCGATCTCGGACCGGATGCGCAGTTCCCTGCGGGGACAGAGGTGTCCGTATTCGGACCCGAACCGAATCCGCAATCCGCCGGAGATCTCGCGACCCTTCTTGGCACCATTCCGTATGAAATTACCTGCGGAATCGGCAAGCGGGTACCGCGGGTAGCAGTCTGAGTATACTGCTACGAAAATTGTTGATTCTTTTTCCCCTATTTTCGCCCCGTGCTGAATCCGGCCGTATATATCCGCTCCCAGGATACGGACGCACCCGGTTCCAGTGAAAACGGGAAAAAGACTTCCGGACTCACCACATGCTTCCAGCCCCATACGTGAACGGCATCAGGCAGGAAATTTCCCTGTTCGGCCAAATATACCCCGGATCGCTCCAGACGCCAGGCTGCGGCCAATCCGTCCGCGACAGTTTTTTCGCCGTTCAGCCCCCCCAGATAAAACTGGCTCCGGGCTTTCCCGGTAAAGGTGATTTCCCGCCCGGACACAGAAAGAATACCGTCGGGATCAACACGTTCCGACAGCGTAACATCCGCAATTTTCCAGGGAAAGCTCAAAACATAGCCGGGAGAAACGCATTTCCCGCTAAATATGAGAAAATTGTGTACATATTCATCGGTACTGATGTTTTTATCGCCACGATTTTCCAGGGTGTACGCAATGGTAAAACTGTTTCCGGAAAGGGAAATCCGTTTTACATACCGGTACTCATAACCATTGCGACGCCCGGAATCGCAGGAAAAGATGACAGTATCCTGACCGTCGGTACTGTCTTCGAACGAAAGCGTCTCCAGCGAATAATCGGTGTAGAAAAAATAGGGGTTTGCATCCCGTTTAAGCCAGCCGGTCCCGATTTTCGGGAACCATTCTCCCGGCGCGCAATCATCATACCCGACAGCCTTTTTTATGCCGAACTCATTATGAAGACCGCGTCCGAATCGTGCGGGATTCCGCTGAAACCGCGGCTTTTCCTGGCTGAGCAATTCAATGTCCCTGAACTGTACTGAAGAAACAAGACCGTTCCAGTCGAAACGGCTGCCGGTATACCGCTCGCCGGGACGTTCCAGCCCCAGCAAAAAATTGTCGTTCTTGAGAAGTAATGCCATATTGCTATGCCCGCGCCTTTTGAAGGAGCGCAAGAAACTCCTGCGTTTCCTGTTTTGCGATTTTAATAAAAGAATTTTCTTCCATCCGCCCGAGCACGATATCACGTTCCGCAAGGGAACGATAGGTGAGCTCACGATACGGATTCCGATAATCCTTTTCCTTGGTTATATATACCTGTTCTTCTATATAGGTTCGAATCTCTGCGGCATTGCCGAGCAGCCCGTTCCATTGTTGTGGAGACAGGTTCTTTTCTCCGGTCAAATGCCGTAATACCGCATAGGCATGTTCGGCTTTATCCCGCGGATACGAGTTCCAGAATACCTCGTACTGGTCATGAATCTCTGTCCAGGTATTGAAATGGGAAGCGCGAATCCCTGCCCGCAAACCGTCTACCCGTTCTTCCGGCACCAGCTGGCCGCCCAGATTGACCCAGGAAAAACTGACTTTTTCGGGTACCTGTGCCGCGAAGTACTCGTAATGTATACCGTATCCGGCGAGATACGCCGCAACCGTTTTCACTCCGTAATACAGGAGCATGTTCCGGTATGCTTTCCAGGATTCAACAACTTTCAATATCTTGACCGGGCGTTTCGAACGTTCCATGTTTTCACCCCTGACAAAAAGCCCGGCCACCGTTTCAGGAGATTTTGTAATAAGCTCCCGCCCCTTCTGTTCGAGAACATCTATTGACGGCAGTACTGGATGGTCCTCGCGGGACTGATACCAGGCTTTCCCGGTCCAGCGTTCGAGAAGTACCAGCGCGTCAATCATTTCACATACCGTATCAGGCGCAAGGTGGTCGGTTTCGATACGCTGTACCACGGTCTTTCTTTTGTCCCTTGTCCGGTATTTCCAGCTGTTCCGCTCGAGCGCGTACATGTTGTACAGCCAGTAATACGCCGGCATGATATGCAGCTCTTCATGTTTATGGTCTTCCAGAACCATTGAAAAGGGGAACATGATATGGAGCTCTGCCGGGTAACTGCCCTTGGTGAGCAGGGTATAACTCGCGAAGCGGCAATTATGCTTGAGTGTGCTCGAAAGCCCCGGCCAGAATCCCCGCCCGGCGATTATTTCACCGTCATTTCCGCGGCTGTTGTGATTCGATCCCACTGTCGCGCCGGCAGCCATGTTTGACTGCCCCATCACCAGTGTCGCGATGAGGAACGAGTTGTTGTGATGCTGCTCATGTCCGGGAAAGACAAGGTTATTGAGCACTTCACAGCAGGAGATGGTCGAATTGTCTCCGAGAATGGAATGGATAAGCCGGGCGCCGTATTTGAGGCTTGAGTTGTTCCCGAGCACAAACCGCACGGCCTTGACGCCGTAGAACACATGGCAGCCGAATCCGATTATTCCGTTTACCAGTTCAACCCCTTCTCCGATCTGGGTCGACTCATCGCAGCTCGATTTGACGGTCAGATTTTTGAGTTTGTTTGCCCCTTTCACGTACGAACAGGGGCCAAACCAGGTATCCTTGATAACCTGACAGCTTTTCAATACGGAGAAATCACCGACTGTCCCGTACTGCCCCCTGCGGGTATCCGCCTGATTCTGGGTAATATCCCGCAGGCGGTTCATAAGTTCCACATCGTCACGGTACATGGACCAGATATACGCGTCGGCACAAATCATCTCGCTGAACGGAAGAACCGACCGTCCGCCGGCCTCATTCACGGGATCTATCCAGATACGAACGGACTCATTTTCACCGTCCTTGAGAATTCCTTCACCGAATTTTGCATGATTGGTGCACGACATTTCGTCAATCCGGCTCAGAATGACACTGTCTCCGAGTATATAGTGAGAAAGATACGCACAATCATGGATCGCGCAGTTCGTGCCGATATCACAGGAGATTATCCTGCTATTGGTTATTCCTGCGGAAACGGTGAAATCATGAAATTTCAAATAACGGGGTGTCGTTGAACGGATCCTCACAAGACCGGCAAAGAAACTGTTCCTGATCAGGGATACATCAAACGGATCTTCAACCAGAACATGCTCCCAGTTGGTACTCGTATTGCCGTTCCGGACAAGGATATCCGTTTCATCGGCGGTCAATGGACGCCACGAGGCGGCTGCCCCGATTTGCTCATTACGAAGGCAATATTCGTCTTTACCGGCAGGGAGATACTCCGTTGGGATAAAATCATAGCCGAATGATTCAACCGGTACATGTTCAATACTACTCATGGCCTTCAGTATAGCCCCATAATTGCAAAAACAGCAATTCCCTGTTAGTATTTAAGTCCCCGCTGTTGCGGAAAGGAGCTGCCAATGAGTACCCATATCGGAGCGAAAACCGGGGAGATTGCAGAAGCAGTCCTCCTCCCGGGAGATCCTCTCCGGGCCAGGTTCATCGCTGAAAACTTTCTGGAAAATTCTGTCTGTTACAATGAAATACGCGGCATGTACGGATTTACCGGAACATACAAGGGCAAAAAGGTATCGGTTCAGGGAACCGGCATGGGACAACCGTCCCTTTCAATATATGTCAACGAGCTGTTCCGGTTTTATGGCGTTCAGAAAGCCGTCCGGGTCGGGACCACCGGAGCAGTACAACCGGAAACGAAACTCCGGGACGTAATTCTCGCCATGAGTGCCTGCACCGACTCTTCCCTCAACACCCACCGCTTCGGGGGACGGCATTTCGCGCCCACCGCAAGTTTTTCACTGCTCAAGGGAGCCTATGATCAGGCGGTCGCTCTGGGCATTACGCCACTTGTCGGCCCGGTTGTGTCCTCAGACCAGTTCTATGACGATGATGAGACCTGGAAACTCTGGGCACAGTACGGCATTCTCGGTATTGAAATGGAAGCTGCCGAGCTGTACACCCTTGCGGCACGATTCAAACGGGAAGCCCTTGCAATTCTTACTGTTTCGGATCATATTGCGCAGGGAACGGCGACCTCGGCCGAAGAGCGCCAGAGTTCGTTCCGGGCGATGATGGAAATCGCCCTTAATACCGTAACAGGAAGCTGACAAGATGACTGAACTTCAACCAACTGCAATAGAGCTGCGCGGATCAAAACACCGGAACCGGCGGTTGCCGCGCAAACGCATTATCGCCGCGGCGGTAATCATCCTCATGATTGCAGGAGC
>CAZQEF010000097.1:0-1240 GCA_964592325.1 uncultured Treponema sp.
CTGGTGGTATGAGGCTTTTACTGCTTATTTTTTTTCAACAATTTTGGTAGCAGTAATTACTCTTTCCAAGGCATAACAAGATTCTTCAAATTCCTTGAATCCATTACATCATAATCTTCACAAAGCACCTCATCCCAGGGGACATTCTTTCTGGCTACCTTAAATTCCAGTTCCGGATGCTCTTCCATCCAGTCATATTTTCGCATAAGCAATCGAAAAGCTACATTCTGTGCAAGAATAATACCTGAAATCCCGGGCAACAGGAGAAAAGGGACAAGTGAAATTACCAAGAGAACAAAGGAATAGAACAACAAAAAAAGAGACAGCCCCGGATTATCAAAGAAGATGATAAAACACTTACGGATTGCCTTGAGAAAGTTGCTTTCAAGTTGACTTTTCACTGGAAGGAACCATTGAAAGGCAAGATAAAATACCACAGATATCCAGAACATAAACATACCGAGGATTACTCCGGCCATTCCTCCCAGAGAATAATACCAATGCACGGCAAGTGGAAAAAGCACCAGAAAGAATAGTGATGTGAGTATATAGAGTGGTCCCTGGATTAAGTATTTTAAAAATGATGAGAAAAATCTTTTAATGGAGAAAGGTTGATAATCAGCAACTCTGGCCAGCTCATCAGAAATCGATAAAATAACTATCCCAAGCAGGAGGATGGCAACTCCCAGAATCCCGAGAAAAATACCAAGAGTTGGAGCGGTTAAATGTGCAATGGCAAATCCGCCAAACGCGACAATGAATAGTATTGTGTTTCCGGCAAGCAGATAAAGCACCGCATCCCAACCGTCATAAAATGCTTTCTTGATGAGTAACCCTTTCATGCCCGGACTGTAGCATATTCACCGCATTTTTACTATAGTATTTCATAACCATGGAGGTTGTGTGTGAACAAGTGTATGTACCAGTTGGTTTTTGTGCTGCTGTTTTGCATGGCGGGCAATGCTGTTGCTGGCGGCTCAACAGAACAGACAATCAAAGAAACAGAAATTGCCGTTTTTGTTCCCGGCATAGTTTCCGGCAGTCCGGTGTATGAGATGCTTGCAAGCGGTGTTCAACGTGCGGTAAATGAAGCAAACGATTCCGGTTATACAGTTGAACTGACCATCATTGAAGCGGGTACCCGGCAGGCAGACTGGGGAACCCGGATGACTTCATTGGTGGCGCAGGAGAAATATTCACTTATTATCACATCGAATCCGGCTATGCCGGAACTTATTGA
>CAZQEF010000097.1:1250-6385 GCA_964592325.1 uncultured Treponema sp.
GATATCCCGCCAGTTCCCCCGGCAAAAGTTTCTTGTGTTCGATGCCTGGCATTCGGGGAATCCGTCCATTACCACATTCAGATATAACCAGCGTGAACAGGCTTATCTCTCGGGATATATTGCGGCTTTGATCAGCGTCAGCACCTTAAATTACGCCAATGAGCAAAAAAGGATTGGTCTCA
This sequence comes from uncultured Treponema sp., assembly GCA_964592325.1. Lineage (GTDB taxonomy): Bacteria > Spirochaetota > Spirochaetia > Treponematales > Treponemataceae > Teretinema. The sequence goes on from CAZQEF010000097.1 coordinate 1,433, forward strand.
TTGCCGCTCAGGAATATCCTGCCATGACCAATATCATTCTGCCTGCTTACCGGGAAGGCGCAAATGCGGCAGTACCCGGATGTACGATAGATTTTCGCGTTGTCGGAAACTGGTATGATGCCACCAAAGGCGCGGAAATTGCGCGGGCAATGAATACTGCAGGCTCTGATGTCATCATGCCCATTGCTGGGGGCGCAAATCAGGGAGTTATTGCAGCTGCACGCGACTCGGGATTTTATCTTGCATGGTTTGATGACAACGGCTTTTCCAAAGCACCCGGCTTCGTCATTTCAAGTTCTGTAATGGCACAGGAACGCCTTGCCTACGAAAAAACACTAAGCTTTATACGGGGAACACTCAATACCGGCTCTCCCACAACGCTGGGTATTCAGGATGGATACATTTCTCTTGAATCCAATGATCCACTGTATATTCAAACAGTTCCGTCATCCATTCGTGAAAAAATGGATGTCTTGCTTGAATCACTGAGAAATGGGTCTTTTTCTCTTCCGGTACAGTGATTGTATTACATGCCAAGGATAGAGACTGTTGCACTGGAACAGGTTTCCCGCGTTTTCAATTCAGAAACAGACCGTTCAGGCGGTATTGCACGATTTGTAGCACTTGAGAACATATCTGTTTCTTTTTCCCGCGGAAAACTCCATATGCTCCTGGGAGAGAACGGGGCAGGTAAATCGACGCTTGTTCATATTCTTTCCGGTCTTGATGAACCGACTGAAGGCACCATACTCATAAACTCCATAGAAACGGTGTTCAAATCTCCGGCACAGGCCCTTGAACGGGGAATTGCCATGGTACATCAACGGCCGCTTCTTGTGGATGATCTGACCGTTCTTGAAAATATCTCTCTTGCGGAAAGCGGGTTCCTTGTCCGGAGACGATCTCTGCGTCAACGCGTTGAGCTCCTGATGCACAAATGGAATTGTAATACTGATGTATCGAAAACAGTTGGAAATCTTTCACCGGCGGACAGGCTCCGTACGGCTCTGCTCTGTGCGTTGATAACCAATCCGGCTTTTCTCATACTGGACGAGCCGACGGCCATTCTACCCCCGGAAGAACGGACAGGTTTCATGGAGGCGCTCTCAAAATCAGCAAAGGAAGGAATGGGCGTTCTGGTCATTACACACAAAATGCAGGAAGCCGCACAATGGGGAGATACAATATCCGTCCTCCAAAAGGGCAAGCTTATCCAGTGCTTCAATCAGAAGGAGCAAACGGTAACTGAAAAACAACTTGTCGATCTCTTCAGGAGCATACAGGAACCTTCTGCTGACAAAAAAACCCATTCAAATCTTTCCATCGCAAATAACCGCTGTACATCAGGTTTTACCGTATCCAATCTGTCAGTTTCTCCTCCTGACAGAGCGCCTATCAGAAACATCAGTTTTTCCGCCGACCCCGGAACCATTACCGGTATACTGGCTTATCCTGGAAGCGGACTTGATACTCTGGAAGAAATTCTGTCCGGGATGCTTACGGCCGAATCCGGAACCATAACTCTTTCCGGAAATAATTCTTCCTGCATTTCACTTGATGCCCGTACCCTCTCTCCGGCAAAACTCAGACAACACGGCATAGCCCTGGTTCCGTCAAACAGAACAACTCGCGGTTCCCATCCGGACATCAGTATTCATGATGCCCTGATTCCGTATCATTCAGGGGACTTTCTCGTTAACCGCCGAACAACCGGTGCCTTTGTACATACGCAGATTACGACAAATGATATTGCCGATCACCCGTTTCGCCCGGTACGTACGCTTTCTGGTGGCCAACTCCAAAAGTTGATCCTTTCCCGGGAACTTTCAACGATGCCCCGCGTACTCATACTGTCGGATCCGGAATGGGGTCTGGATATGGCCAACGCGGCACGATTACGCAATACCCTCATTGAAACAGCAAAATCCGGGGTAACCATCATCATCCTCACCGATACTCCCGATACCATGGACAATCATGATTTTTTTACAGCGACAAAAATACTCAGGGAAGGAGTACTCGCATGAAACGGTTCATGAATCCCCTCGCATCACTGGGTATTTGTCTCGCAGTCATTATGCTCTTCCTCATTCTTTCCGGCAAATCTCCGGCAGATACACTCATCAGATTTTTTTCCGGAACATTCTCTTCATGGTGGCATACCGGCAACATGCTCAATATCGCAGTGCTTTTAGCTCCCGCGGCTATCGGTGCATCGGTTGCCCTGCGATCCGGCTCATTCAATCTCGGGGGCGAAGCACAGTTATACGCACCGGCGCTTGTCACAGCCCTCATGCTCTCACGTTTCTCCGGTATCGCACCGGATACGATTGTTTTTTTTGCAACTCTGATTACCGCACTTGTAACCGGTGCCGTAATCGCTGCCATACCGGGCATACTCAAGGTCAGGTTCGGATCCAGTGAACTGCTCACTTCTTTTCTGCTTTCGGCAGCCATGATACCTTTACTGGACTACCTGATTGCCGGTCCGCTCCGTGATCCCGGCAAGAATCTCCTTGCCACTGCAAGCGTACCGGACGCACTGCGTATACCGCCGCTTGTTCCTCCCTCTTTCTTCAACATATCAAGTATTCTGATATTGGTTCTTGCCATACTATGGGTACTTTATCTTTCACAAACCGGGGGAGGATATCGTTTACGTATGACGGGAACTGCAGAGGAATTTGCCGCGTATACCGGAATCAATACCGGGAAAATAACCGCAGCCGGCATGACAGTCTCCGGAGCATTACATGGTCTTTCAGGATTTCTTGCGGTTACCGGAACATGGTACACCTGTCATCAGGGAATAACCGCCGGGATGGGGTGGAGCGCGCTCGGAATTGCACTTATTGCCGGGAAAGAGGCGGCAGCGATTGTACCGGTAGCGATCGTTTTTTCCTGGCTACAGGTCTCAGGAGATAATGCGCTTCTCTCCACACGGTTCGATTTTGATTCAACATCACTTTTGCTGGCAGTACTCTTTCTTGTCATTTCCGCAAAAATGCTTCCGGTATTCAGAAAAAAAAACAAGGAGAACAGGGCATGAGCGAAACCGTTCAAACAGTATTAATCATGGCCGCCCCCCTCCTTTTTGCAACACTCGGAGCACTGGTTTCAGAACGCGCCGGTGTTCTGGCAGTATTCATGGATGGAGCCATTACTCTTTCAGGATTTATCACTATTGCCGTGATCATGGCAACAGGAAACCCTGCGCTGGGATTCATTGTCTCGGCGACCATTACCATAAGCCTTCTTTCCGCGCTTGCCTGGTTCAACGAAATCACACGGGCCAATCCCTTTCTGGTCGGATTATCTGTCAACTTTCTCGCCGCCGGCATTACATCATGGTTATCCTCCCGGATTTTTGAAACCCGGGGGGTTATTGCGCTCACAGATACCGGCTTTTCCTGGCGATTACCCGGAATGGCGGCAGTGGTGACCGCCTTTTTCTCCACCATACTTGTCTGGTGGATATTCAAGTATACACGCTTGGGACTCAGCATTGCGGCTGCCGGTTCCGCTCCGAAAATACTTACCGTCCGTGGAAGCAATCCCGCCCGGTATCGGATCATATCATGGGCTATTGCCGGATTTTTTGCCGTTTGTGCCGGATTTATTCTCTCAGTAAACCTGGGAGCGTATGTTCCCAATCTCAGTGCCGGACGTGGTTGGACGGCTCTTGCTGCCGTCTATCTGGCATACCGGAAACCCTTTCCATGTATCGCTGCTGTTCTGGTTTTCAGTGCTGCGGAATACATCACCACTATACTCCAGGGAACCACATTAATTCCGGCTGGAATTATCCTTGGGCTTCCGTATGCTCTTGCGCTCGTGGTATTTCTGTTCATCCCGCACCGGGGAACCGGATCGCCCCGGAACTGATTTTTTTCAACAATTTTGGCAGCACTACCCTTTTTCCCCGGGTATTGTGCTATCATAAATAGTAATGAATGACACCACACCGGATCTTTCACGGATATTCAATCCCTCAAACAAAACGGTCATGGTAGAAGAATGCCTTGATATCACCAGTTCATTCATGCCGAAAAAGGACCGGGAGGAGTTGCTCTACCGCTGGAACATGGTCACCAATCTCTTCGCGGGTTCTTTCCCCGGCTACAAGGCATGCAACACCGAATATCATGATTTCATCCATACGGCCGATGTTTTCTGCGCAACCGTTCGTATGTGCGACGGTGCAATTCTGGCAGGACAGAAGTTAAGCCCGGACAGGATTCTGGATATCTGTACGGCTGCGATGCTTCACGACGCCGGCTATATCCAGGAGACCGGGGATACTACGGGAACAGGTGCGAAATATTCCAAAACACACGTCACACGGAGCGTCGCCTTTACCATGAGGCACCGAGACGCCTTCCATATCGGGGAGAAAAACGCGGAACGGATCGGACGTCTCATTTCCGGAACCGATCTCGCTGTCAATTTTGATGAAATACCCTTCAGCGACGCGAAGGAGCGGATCGCCGCGGAACTTGTCGCCTCGGCAGACCTTCTTGGACAGATGGCCGACCGTACCTATCTCGAAAAGCTGCTTTTTCTGTACTATGAGTTCCGTGAAGCGGGATTTCCCGGATACGATACGGAATTCGATATTTTAAAGAAAACACTTTCGTTCTACGAATCAACAAAACACCGCCTTTTCAAAACGCTGCACAACGCAACGCAATTCGCTCATGACCATTTTGAGCACCGCTACGGTGTAAAGAAGAACCTCTATCTTGATTCAATTCAGCACCAGCTTGACTATCTCGAATCAATCATCATGGATGACACGGTAAACTTCCGCAAACGGCTCAAGCGCCTTGATCTGGAGGAGGTTTCCCGAACACACCGTGATATCGAGCTTCGGATATAAAAAAACCCCGGAACACCCGGGGTTTTCATTTTTTACCACCAATCAGGGATTGATGGTTACGATTGAACCGTCTT
>CAZQEF010000098.1:0-6312 GCA_964592325.1 uncultured Treponema sp.
TATCCGGCGGATGATCTGTTCAAAAAATTCAACGTGATGCGCGGAACCAATGAGGCTGTTGATCCGGTGTATCAGGCTGTTGAGGAAATCGTTGACAGGGTTAACAAGACCCTCCAGCCCTATCAGCGTATTTCGCGCATTACCATTCTTGCAGAACCGCTCGAGATGACGACAACCCGCAAGGTTAAGCGGCAGTACGCGAGCTAAAAACGGGGGCAGCGTGCGAGCGCTGCCCGAATGGCGGCGACGTCTGCCTTGCCGTTTTTATCGCAAAGTGGCTGGTCGTCAATGTCAAGTGCGAATGCCCTTCTGCCGATGTGTTCGGGATAATGGGCGTCGCTTGAAGTAATGAGCGGGTAGCCGCGGGTATCGAGGTCGGGATCCGCTCCGGGGCTTCCCGGCATTTTCACCACTTCGAGGGCATCCCAGGGGCCGTCTACCACGAGTCCGAGCTGACTGGTGAGCGAAAAGCTCGGCCGGTCGACATGCGCGGGAATGACAAGCCCGCCGAGTTCCCTCGTTCGATATGCAAGTTCTTCCAGCGAGAAATCCGCGCTTGTCACCAGGTATTTGTCCACTTCACCAAGAATGTTCTCTTCATCATCAACATATACCTGGTCTCCCATCTTTTCGGGAATATTCATGACCGGCGGCATTGCCTCATAGATTTCATCGGACAGTATGCGTGCCGTTTCCGGATCGGCAAAAAGACACAAAAGGTGGCACTCCTCACGGCTTTGGGCTTCTATTCCGAAAAGCGGGGTAATATCCGCTTCCCGGCAGGCATGGCCAAACGCCGGGCCATTCAGTGACGAATTGTGGTCGGTAATGGCAGCGAGATCAATGCCAAGCGCGAAAAGGGCGGAAACTATGGTGCGGGGAGACATGGAGAGGTCTCCACAGGGGGAAAGACACGAGTGGAGGTGAAGATCCGCGCGGATGATCATCAGGACAGAACCGGATAGAGTTTCCCGGAGACGGTAAACTGATTTTCTGCCGTTACAAACAATGCGATGCCTTCATCGCGCGCCGCGGTGATCATGTCATCGGGAACCGAACGGTTGTTGCATATTACGATTGCGGCAAGATCCTTCAGGGTGCCTACGGCAACGGTATTCTTGTGCGCCTGGATGGTTATGAGAATCCCGTTTTCCACAGCATTCGCCATGGCGTCACTGAGAAGATCCGACGTATACCCGCCGGAAATCTCGCGGTCTTCAAACTGATCCTGTATGCACTTTGCGCCGAGCACTGCGGCCAATTCACTCGTTTTCATGGCTTTTCCTTGAGATTAAATGATACAAGAACCCGGGTTCCTTTTCCGGATTCTGATTCTATACTGAAATCATCGGAGACACGCTTTGTGTTGGGCAAACCCATGCCTGCGCCGAATCCCAGGGAGCGGACACGGTCATTCGCGGTAGAGAAACCTTCGGTGAGCGCTTTTTCAACATCAGGAATGCCAGGGCCCTCGTCCAGAGCCTCTATTTCCAGACGGTCATTGTGAATACGGTAACGCATGGTTCCTCCAAGCGAATGGACAACCTGGTTAATTTCAAGCTCATAACTCGCTATCGCAATGCGCCGGGTAATGCCCGGATCAATGCCGGCGTTTTTAAGCGCGCGCTTGATTGCGGTCGACGCCTGTCCGGCAAGTTCGAAATTGAATGGTTCCGTTCGGAATTCCATATCGGAATCAAGTATGTCAGACGGATTACGGGTTTCATGTGTTGCCGGAGCAGTTTGCTCGAGCCGCTCAACTTCCCGGTTCAGTGCAACAAGAAGGGTGGAAATAACATCGGACGCGGTTACGATACCGGTAAGCCGGGCCTCCCTGTTAAGGACGGGGAATCGACCGAACGGATACTTGTTGAAGTAGGAAACACAGAATGAAAGCGACATTGACTCCTGGAGCACGATGACTTTTCGGGTCATGTGTTTTTCCGCAGGTTCGTCGATCCATCCGTTATCAAGCGCGTTTACTATGTCGTCCATGGATATGATGCCTGCCAGATTTCCGGAATCAATCGAAAGCGGAACGCCGGTAATGTGCTGCTTTTTCATGAGTTGCTGAATGCTGCGGAGGGAATCTGACGGATGCGCGGTAATAACCGGCGAGGTCATGACATCCTTTACCTTGAGTGTAAAAAGAAGCTCAAGAACCGCTTCCGGGGAATTATCCTGATTAATGGGTATGGCAAGCATGCTTCAAAGTATAGCCCATCGGTCGGCAGTATAACAATATGAAAAGGGAATTAGCCATTCAGGAGGTTTTTTTCGAGGAAATCCGCGATACCGTCCTCATCGTTGGTGAGAGCGGTACTGAATTTTGCCAGGTCAAGGATTTCCTGACGGCTGTTAATCATTGCGACGCTGAGTCCGGCATAGCGGATCATGGATTCATCATTCATGCTGTCGCCGAAGGCCATGACTTCGTTCCGGGAAATCCCGAGAAATTGTTCCGCTATCTCTTTGAGCGCTTCGCCTTTTCCGGTATCGAGGGGAAGTACTTCCATGAAGAAGGGTTTGCTGACAAATACGGTCGCCCGGTTCCGGAAAAGCACTTTAAACTCCGCTTCTACCGGGATGACAAAATCGGGATGTCCGGGAATGACCAGTTTGTATACGCCCCGGCGTATGATGTCCTCAAAATTTTCCGGCACGACGGGCTTGAGCCCGGAAAGGCGGAAATCCCGCTCGGAATATTCGGTTTCCCGGGAGACGTAAATCGTTGTGTCATCGTACACATGACAGGAGAGTCCCGCGTCGACCGTCATGCGGAATGCTTCAAGGGCTACGTCTTCCGGAAGGAACCGCTCATACACGAGATCACGGGTATCCGATGTGATTATCTGTGAGCCGTTGTTGGCCACAATATAACTTTGCATTTTTGTAATTCCGATTCGTTCGGCATACGGGTACATCGCCTCCGGGGCACGCCCCGATGCAAGCACGGGAAGCATTTCCCGTTCCGCGCATTGCGCAAGAACCGATACTGTGCGATCCGATATCGTCAGGTCGTGTTTGAGGAGCGTATCATCAAGATCCATGGCAATAATGCGGGGTGCAGCTGTCATGAGGGTACTATAACAGAATTTGTAGTTTTGGAGAAAGAGCTGTATTATATGTCTATGATAGAGTTTATTGTTATGGCCCTGATTACGCTGGCTTCTCTCACAGCTGCGGTCATTTTCTGGCGAAAATACCGGCAGGCGGCGCTTTTAAGGTCCGATGTTGCCGGTCCGCTGTATAATACGGTTCGGCGTCTTGCACGAAGTCTTTCCATGTTTTCCTCCGGTGACCTCCGGGTTCGGACACGGCTTGCCGAGGAAGCGGTGAAAAGCGAACAGGGCCGCTCCCTGGCTGTCCTTCTCGCAGCCTCGGTCGCCGACATGAATTCCGTTACCGATGTGCCCTCAAAGCGGATCTGCTTTTCCGGCGCGAACAGCTATCAGGAGGGCAAGGTCGCCGGGCAGCGAATCGCCGCTTTCCTGGGAGGCACGGGTTCCGTCGCCTGTATTATTCCGTTCTATACCCAGATAAACCATGTGCTTCGCATGAAGGGCTGTTTTGACTATCTGGCTGAATATCACAAGAACATAGAGCTGCTCGGTGTGTACGAAGGTGCCGGTAATCGCGAGGTAACAATCGAAAAAGTTGAAAAGATGCTTTCCGAACACAAGAGAATCGATCTTGTATACATTACCGACGGGCATACTCCTCCGAGCGTGGTGGAAACGCTTGTCGCCCGGGACCGTGCGTCGATCAGGGTAGTCGCCTTTGACGCAATGAAAGAAAACATCGAACTGCTCAAACAGGGGCGCATTGTCTGTCTCGTGGAGCAGAATTCCTTTGCCCAGTCGTACAACGCGCTCGTCCATCTATACAACTCCCTTGAAGCGGGATGGACGCCCCTTACTTCAAAGCTGTTCATGAAGCCCATTGCCATAGACAAGGACAATTACCGTACTTACTGGGATGATGAAAAAGAAACACGTATCATGATGGAAGAGGAACGAGCCCAGCTTGCCGAACCTGCGACAAACCGGAGCGGCAGGAAATACCGGTTCGGTCTGATCATGCCGCTTTCAATCGGATTTTTCGAGGGTCTTGGCCGGGGCGCTGAAGCCGGTAAAAAGCTGCTTGCCGACCACGGGGTTGAGGTAGAAATTGTTGACGCGTTCACGGACTGGGCGAATTTTGGACAAGCCTCCGTGTTCGTTCCCGTAATTGACCGTTTTGTGGAAGCGGGGTATGACGGCTTTGCCACCGTTGTCGTGGATCCTGCAATTGTCCCCGCGATTAACCGGGTATCCGTATCCGGGATGCGCGTTACCACGTTCAATACCGAACCTTCGAGTTTCCGTGAAATAATCATGACCATGATAGAGAATGTGGAACGCCTGGCGGATTCAAGCCAGACGCTGGCCGCCGCCGCGGAAGAGTCTTCCCGGGCTACAAGCCAGATTGGCAATGCGATAAATGGTATCAAGGAAGATATCACGGAAGAAAAAAACCGCATTGGCGCAAACGACCAGGAACTCAACGCCCTGAACGGCATGATAGAGGAAATGCAGCATTCTCTGTCCGATTACCGCCGGCTTGTTGACCAGTTGAATGGGGAAACCGATGGAGGAGCGCTCCTGATTGAACAGATGTTCGGGGAAACCAAAAGTTTGCGCGACCTCATGATCCGGATTGAAAATGAACTGCAGGCGTTCAGCGACCGTCTTGGCAAGGTACAGCAATTCGCCGGAGTTATTGAACAGCTCGCGGAAAATACCAATGTCCTCGCGATCAACGCTTCGATACAGGCCGCGCGTGCCGGTACTGCCGGGAAAGCATTCGCCGTGGTTGCCGGAGAAGTGCGGACATTGGCAGAAAACTCCGGGCATACCGCTGAAGACATTCACCGTATAGTGGACGAGATTACGGGCAGCATGACCGGCATCCTTACCGAGAGTACTTCAGGATCAACCCATGTTGCGGAAACGTTTCAGCGCGCACAGCAGACCCGCAAGGCCTTTGATTCCATTTCCTCTGTTGTTGAAGAGGCAAATGCCGCCATTTCAAGGATAGAACAGGCAGTTGACGGCATTCTGGCAACGGGACGCATCGTAAAAGAGAACATGGATGTAATTGACCGGATGAGTGATACGAGTGTTAACCGCCTCGATGAAATTTCCGTATCAATATCGGAGCTGAGTATTCAGGGGACGCATCTATCAACCACTGCGAATGATCTGCGCGAAATGGCGGCGAATCAGGAAGTGGTGTTTGATCAGCTCTCGGTTCGGGAGTAGTCCAGGGGGAGGCTGCGTACGATGATGCCGCCGCCGATTACCAGATCGTTCTGATAGAACACCACGCTTTGCCCGGGTGCAACTGCGCGTTGCGGTTTTTCGAATGTTACGAGCACTGATCCGTCGTCACCGGCGCATACGAGGGCGGGCTGTTCTTTCTGGTTATAGCGGATTTTCGCCTGTACCTGCAGCGGTTCTGCCGGAGGATCAATCGCTATGAAATTGACCCCTTCGGCCAGAAGACCGCCGGAGAGAAGGTCGTCATTCTCGCCCAGTGTTACCGTGTTGGCCCGGGCATCCTTGGCGATAACGTACATGGGCTTGCCGAAACCGATTCCGATGCCGCGCCGCTGACCGACAGTATATTTCGTCACTCCCTGATGCGTGCCGATTTTTTTTCCGTCCACGGAGAGATATGCCCCCGGTCGGGTCTTTCCCGGTGCCGCCCGCTCAATAAAACCCTGATAGTCTCCGTCGGGAATAAAGCATATGTCCTGGCTTTCTTTTGCGTGAGCGCTCGCGAATCCGTTTTTTCGCGCGATACTGCGTACCTCGTCCTTGCCCATGTCCCCGAGGGGGAAAAAGGCGTGAGCAAGCTGGTATTGTGTGAGCCCGTAGAGAACATAGCTTTGATCTTTTGCCGGATCGGTACCTTTGCGCAAAAGATATCGTCCGGTTTCGGCGTGCCGTTCTATGCGCGCATAATGTCCGGTAGCAACTGCGTCAAATCCCTCTTCTACCGCATAGTCCACCAGCAGACCGAACTTGATGCGCTGGTTGCAAACCACGCAGGGGTTCGGCGTTTCGCCGGCAAGGTATGTCTCAATGAAGGGGGAAATGACGCGTTCGTAGAAAGCTGAACGGGCATCGTACACCCGGTGTTCAATTCCCAGAAGATCGCAGGCCGCTTTTGCGTTTCGAACATGATCGTCGTCCCCTTTGTCGGAGAAAAGATCAAGAGTCGCTCCGACCACTTCATGTCCCTGGTCCATCAGTATTCGGGTGGCCA
>CAZQEF010000099.1:0-2015 GCA_964592325.1 uncultured Treponema sp.
TATTTGACAAAGAAAGTGTCAAGCTATACTATTACGTATGAAGAAAAGCATCTTCCGGACGGTCATTTGCTACCTGCTCCTGCAATTCTGCTTTATTTTGACGCTGGGTAGAATCAAGGAAGTTCCCCTCAACACCATTATTGCATACTGTGCGATTGCAACATTCGTACATGTTGCACTGTATCTTTTCCTCCTGGGCTTCCGGCAAGACTTCTACAACCTGTGTACCGAAACGGCACTTACCCGAGTCAACATGGCAAACAGAATAACCCTGTTACGAATCAGCACACTACCTACAATAGCTTTTCTTCTTGGAAACAGGGAAGTTGTCGAGATACGGACCATTTTACCCATCATGCTTGTTCTGGTTTTTTTGACTGATTCGTTTGACGGGCAGATTGCGAGACGAAAAAAACAAATAACCCGTATTGGACAAATGCTTGACTCGATCAGCGATTACAGCCTGCTTGCCGTACTCTCAGTTGCATTCTTTGTAAATAACATTGTTCCGCGATGGTTTTTCTATATTATCTTTTTCAGGCTCTTCCTTCAGGCGCTGGGAATGTTGTTCTTCATACTGCTGAAGAAACCGCTCCCCCTGTCATCAACCTGGGGAGGAAAAATAACCATCGCAACAACCATGGTACTGTATGTTTTTGAGGTTATCAGACTCTTTCTTCCGGAAACGTTCGCTCCGATATTTACTGCACTTGAATATATCAGCGGAAGCATAATATTCGTACTCTCCTTCGAGAAAGCATTCCTGTTCACTCTCCAGGGTAAAAAGCTTTCCAAAAAGACGAGCAAGTCATCCGTATAATCAGATCAGCTACGGGTACGACTTGTAATCGTGAACCAGACTGATACCAGAAGTTACTTCCTTGCCAGGGGCAAGCGAACGGGCCACGTCAAGAACTCTTTCTATAACCGCCGATGAATCGGCTACGCCATGCAACGTAATTGCGTTATCGTGAACCGTTGCTTCAAGAAAGTGAACCGGTATCTGCAGATCAAACACAATATGATTAACGATTCTCTGGGCCTCAAGTCTTTCTCCAACCAGAACAGTTCCGGAAACTTCAGCATCTTTTGAAACAGTAGCGGCACAGGCTTCCTGAATAATAATGGCACCCGTTTCAGGCGTTATCCGGTCGGTATTCAGAACAATATCATAACTTCTTGGATCATCGTGATCTGTGTTGAAGAAACACTTGTGAAAACCGTCCCGGTTCGCATCGCTCTCCTCCATCAGGGATCGGGCCTTTTTCTCCGGCCATGAGAACTCTTTCATAATCCGCTCGACACGTACTTGATCAGAAGCAACAAGCCGGACAGCATAACACCCCGGAACATCCTTCAATATTGCAAAACCACCGCGGCCCATGAATATACAGTTCCCTGCGCTTGCATGGGTATACACCGCTTCACGCAGATAATCGAAGTATTCATCCCGATCCCGGGCAAGTGAAGCCCAAAAACCCGGCTTCTTTTCATCATATTTTGCGAGCTTGTCTTCTGTCAAACCATGTTTGACCAGATCATTCTCGAGTATTGCTCTGGTGACAAACCTGTAGCCCATTTGTCCGGCAAGCTTTTCAGCTATTTCGTCACCGAACGACGCAATTTGTCTCGAAATTGTGATTATAGCCATACCGAACCTCCTTCTTTTCGTGTATCATCCATATATAGGATACGTCCACAACCGATTTCTGTCAAAGGAGAAAAGACATGCGATCAGGGCCAATAGCATGGAAGCCGCTTTCAAAGCACACCGTTTTTTCGACCAGAATATTTGATATAGCGGAAATTTCAAGTTCATCGCCGACGGGAATCGAACATTGTTTTTACACGCTTGATGCCAATGACTGGGTTATTATTGTTCCTGTTCTCCGGGGAGTTGATAATAATCCCGCCTTTCTGATGGTAACCCAATGGCGGCACGGTAGTTCCGCAGAATCAATTGAATTTCCCGGTGGAGTAATTGATGCGAATGAGGACCCTGAACAAGCGGCTCT
>CAZQEF010000099.1:2025-6311 GCA_964592325.1 uncultured Treponema sp.
AGAGAACTGTGTGAAGAGACCGGATACACCGCAAAAACCATGACTCATCTGGCGTCCCTTTCACCGAACCCTGCAATAATGAGCAACCGCTGTCATATTTTTCTGGCTGAGGACATGGTTGATACACAAAAACCATCGCCTGACGACGATGAGTATCTCTCGGTCTCCATGATTCCGGTTAATGACGTAATTTCCCGTATGGGGCATGGAAAGTATACACACGGACTGATGCTTTCAGCTCTTTTTCTCTATCTGCAAAAAAAAGGGGTATCCGCACCGGCGGACACCCCTTTCTGAAACATATTGTCAGTTATCTGGCAACTTTCTCGAACGGCTCATAGTCAATTGAAGGATCATACGTTCCTTCGCGGTATTCTCCGCGAATACTCGGGATAATAACAGTCATTCCCGGCAGGATCAGGTGCGGATTTGCCGGCCTTTTGAGTGCTTTACGGTTTGCTTCATACAGTTTTTCCCACATGAAGGGATCGCCGTATATCGCGGGATTCTTTGCGATATTCCACAGACAATCCCGTGTCGCATCCCAGGTTTCCACAACATACCTGGACGGAAGCGGCACTATCTCACGAACAGATGAAAGCACGGCAAGCGCCTTATCGGCATATGCCGCTGTTGCCGGGTAGTTCTCATCGGCGAAACCGGTTTCTGCCTGACCAATGTAGCCGGAGGCTTCTTTCATCGTGTCAGGAAAGTAGTGGTTTGCGTTATGATCTTCAGCCCATGCAAAGCGCGTACGGGCCTCAACCAGTTTCTTTTCCGCATTTGCCCGGGCAAGCATCTTTTCTATGAACTCGGCGGAAAGCCGGGCATATTCCTCGGCCTCACGGGCATATTCCACGGCAGCGTCATAATCCCCTTCATCATACGCATTCCGGGCAAGATCAGAATATGACCGGCTTTTTCGTTGATACTCATTGTTATCATACGTGGTAGCAGCGAAGATGGCAGGCAACAGCATGCAACACATAATCGCGAGAAGTAATACTTTCTTCATCATTCTTCCTCCCCGGATTTCTCAACACCGGCCGGGTCTTCAGGAGCCCCGGAAGTATCGCTTTCGTCCGCTTCAGCAGATATCTGCTCGTCCGAGAACCCTTCGGCTCCTTCGGGAAGCGGCGCAATTTCATCAGCTTTTTTGGCAAGTTCAGTACTGTATTCCTGGCGGGCCTTTGCTGCTTCAATAGCCGCATCCGCCGCGTTCTTTTTCAGGGTTGCCTTTTGCAGAACATCGGCAAACAACACCGCCGCGTCTGAATAAGTATTGTACGCTGACTCCCATTCATCAGCCTTTCCGAACGCATCAGCCCGGGCCAGTGTGCCATTCGCATCGGAATACGCCGCGCTCATGGAACGTGAAGCCTTGATTGAATCGCACAGTTCCCGAATATTCAGCACTTTCTCGCGCAAATCGGCACAGAGAACCTTGTATCCGGCGTTTACTACTTTCCGGTACAGCAATACGGAAGATTCAATTGCCTCAAGCGCTACAGCATCTTCCGAACCATAGGCCGCAACAGCATCATTGAAACGTGATCCGGCGAGTTCATACGATTCGTTGTCGTATTGAGCAAAATCATTTTCATCAATGGTTCTTTTGAGGGACAGGGCTTCCATGGCCCGCTGGAGCGCCCGGTATCTGAGTAATGCAAGCTGTGCCGCATTGTAGCTGCCGTCAATATCATTGGCCTCATACAGACCAAGCGCATTTTTCTCGGCCTGCTCTGCCAGATTGAATTGCTCGGGATAGAACTTGCGGGCGCCGGCGGCAATCGCGGCATCGCGTTCCTTCTTCATCTCCGCGGCCATATCCCGGGAAAGAAGAATGATCCCTTCATCATAAATCTTCTGGTATATCGCGGAAGCCTCAGTACAGGATTCAACCGCAAGCGTATAATCCGCAGCGGCAATATACGTGATTTTTCCGTCAGAAGATGTTTTTGCCACACGGTCAACAGCGGCAAGACCCGATGCACGCAACTGTTCGGCTTTTTCCCAGTCTTCGGGATAATATGATCCCAGCTTGTATGTAACGCACAAATTTCTTCTTGCTTCCATCTGTTCAACAAGGGAAACAAGTGACGCATCCAGTTCTTTCAGTTCCTGTTCACCGGTGTCAACCGCCTGAGTTTCCTCGTCCGGCACATTTGAGTCGGGAGCAGTTTTACAGGAAACGAGAGCAAAAAGCATAAGAACGGCACACCCCGCAGCGAGCAGGATTTTTCGTTTATTCATCGGAACCTCCATACTTTATCAGATACAAGGTTACATCCAATCACCTGTTCTTTCAAGATTTTTTTCCCTGTGCTATACTTTCTTCATCCCTGTTTGGAGGTGTTTCAGTGGCAGATGATTTTTCATTTGAGATAACGGAACGGTTCGGAGCCCTTGCGGAAGCGAAGTCGGGGTGGACGACGGAACTCAACAAGGTATCGTGGGGAGGAAGGCCGGCAAAGTACGACATCCGGAGCTGGTCGCCTGATCATGAAAAAATGGGCAAGGGAATAACCCTCACGGAAGAAGAGCTGACCGCACTGAAAAAAATACTTGGCAGTCTTCCCCTGTAACATTCTAGCGGTGCAGCGCGATTTCCTGCTGAGTCAGCTGATCGCATACCTCGTTGTAATGTATGCCTGCGTGCCCCTTTACCCACATCCATTGCACCGTAATTTTCCCGACAAATTCATCAAGAATCATCCACAGGTCCTGGTTTTTAACCGGAGCTTTTGAGGCTGTTCGCCAGCCATTCCGCTTCCAGCCGGCAATCCACTGGGTAATACCCTTCTGGACGTATTGGGAGTCGGTGTACACCGTGACGGGCAGCTTGTTCCACCGGGAAGAAGACGTTATTTTCCGGAGCGCTTCAATAACCGCAGTCAATTCCATGCGATTATTGGTAGTGTTCCGCTCTCCGCCGGATCCGAGGTGTTCACGTGACGGATCGGTACCGGATCCTGAATGATCGCAGACACCTTCTACAATGACATATCCCCAGCCGCCCGGGCCGGGATTTCCTGAACACCCGCCATCAGTATAGACCGTCAATACACTCATGATCCCGAACAACTCCCTTTATTCGCGCCGGTTACCGTCCGGGAATGGAATGTTTCTCCCAGGAGTTTGTACGCTTCCGTGAGAGCGCTTTCCGTCATGTCCCAGCCAAGACACGCGTCAGTTATCGACAACCCCTTCTTGAGATCCGCCGGATCTGCGGTGATGGGCTGGCAGCCGGTTTCAAGAAAACTTTCGATCATGCAGCCGCACAACGGGCGAAGCGGATGATCCGCATCGTTACGGAGGCGGATGATTTCCATAAGAACGCCTATCTGGTTTTCCGGAAGCTTATTTGAGTTCCCGTGTGAACAGTCAACAATGACGGAAGGTCGAATTCCCGCCTTTTTCAGGAGTGCAACTGAGCCTTCAAGAGACTCCCGGTCATAATTGGTTCCCTTTTTCCCTCCGCGGAGGATGAGATGACTGTCGGGATTACCAAGTGTCTGCAAAACACAGGCCGATCCCTCACGGGTTATTCCGATGAAGGAATGCGACTGACGTGAAGAAAGTATCGCGTTCACCGCAATTTGCACATCGCCGTCCGTCGCGTTTTTAAAACCGACAGGCATGGAAAGACCCGAAGCCATTTCGCGGTGTGTCTGGCTTTCAGTTGTACGCGCTCCGATGGACGCCCAGCTTACAAGATCCGACGTATACTGGGGAACAATCGGATCAAGCATTTCCGAGCCACAGGGAAGGCCCAGTTCATTCACTTTCACAAGGATCTCCCGCGCAAGCCGGAGCCCGCGGGGGATGTCGGATGTCTGATCGAGCCCGGGATCCATGATCAGCCCGCGCCAACCCACAGTTGTCCTCGGTTTTTCAAAATATACCCGCATGACAATGCACATACGGTCTGCGTACTTCTTGCGGAGAACGGCAAGCCTTGTAGCATATTCAATCGCCGATTCCGCATCATGTATCGAGCAGGGGCCGATCACAACCAGGAAACGATCATCTTCCCGCCGGATAATCCGCTGGACCTCTTCCCGCCCGGTCATCACCGTCCGGGCCGCTGCCTCTGTCACCGGGTACAGTTCCGCCATTTCATCGGGAGAAAGAAGCGCCTGGGACTCAAGAATTCGCACATCACGTATTGTAGTATCGTTCATCGGTATTCACCCATTCTTCAGTTTTTCAAATCCGCCGTACGGCATCAAGGATTTCCATTACCATAATGGAATCATCCCATGTTTGTACAGGGCTTTCGATCA
>CAZQEF010000100.1:0-6304 GCA_964592325.1 uncultured Treponema sp.
ACGAGAGTTTTATCTGCGCCGGGCGCTTGAACCCGTTAAAGGAAAATACGATTTTATCCTTATCGACTGCCCTCCTTCACTCGGTATTCTTACGCTCAACGGCCTGGCGGCTGCGGATGAAGTGCTCATCCCCCTTCAGTGCGAATATTTTGCCCTTGAAGGGCTCACGCTTCTCCTGCAGACGGTAAAGCGGGTCCAAAAGAGCCTGAATCCGCAACTCGGAATCGGCGGCATTTTCTTTACCATGTACGACTCCCGCACACGGCTTGCCCAGGACGTTGTGCAGCAGGTTACGTCTTACTTCAAGGATCGCGTATTCAGAACAATCATTCCCCGCAATGTTCGTCTTTCGGAAGCGCCGTCGCACGGACTTCCCATTTGTAAATATGACGCGCTCTGTGTCGGAGCGAAGAGCTACGAAAAACTGGCAAAAGAGGTACTCGCGCGTGGCTAAACCAACCGGTCTCGGACGGGGACTCAACGCACTTCTGGATGAATCAGAACAGGATACCCGCGAGGGGAAACCGGCCGCGCCCGGCAAGGCGGGAAGCGAACTCTTTATTGATCCGGGATTGCTCAAACCGAATCCGTATCAGCCCCGCCGTGAATTTGACGAGGAAGCCCTCAAGGAACTCGCCGACTCAATACGGGAACACGGCATTATACAGCCAGTCATTGCCGAAGAGACGGGCGACGGAACCTATTTTATCATCGCAGGTGAACGGAGAACCCGTGCGGCGCGTCTGGCGGGACTATCGGAGATTCCGGTCATCCTCAAGAAATTCTCTGAAGAACGGAAGCTTGAAATTGCGCTCATAGAGAATATCCAGCGGGAAAACCTCAATCCGATAGAAGAAGCTGAAGCCTATCACCAGCTCATGACCATGGGGAATCTCAGTCAGGAGGAAACGGCGGCACGGGTTGGCAAAAACCGGTCGACCGTGGCCAACGCGCTCCGGCTGCTCAAACTTCCCGAAGATATCCGCTCATCCCTCGCGACGGGGCAAATTTCACCCGGACACGCGCGGGCAATTCTGTCCATACTGAACCCGTCCGACCAGCGGATTCTTTTTGGCCGCATTGTTGGCAACGGACTTTCCGTGCGTGAAGCGGAGCGCATGGCAGCGGAGCTCAACGGCGGCAGCAGGGCGGGAAAAGACAGCGACAAGAAAACAGTAAAGAAGGGCGATGACACGACACTCAAAAATATCGAAGTAAGGACCATCGAACAAAAGTTCATAGATATCCTGGGAACAAAAGTCTCCGTAAAAGGATCCCTTGAACGGGGAACCATTGAAGTTTCCTATTTTTCACGGGACGATCTGGATCGTCTCTACGAACTTATCAATTCCTCCGGACAATAAATTCGCGTCTCGGACTTCTTTCAAAACGCTCCTGCCGCTCTTTTTCCCTGCGATACAGCGTTTCCTGTACACGTATTTTTTTCTCGTCTTTCCCGGGAACCAGCCGTTTCCATACCCCGTCCGCATTTAGCTCATGCGCATGAGTATTGTCCCTGAAGTAGAGGTCAAGAATATCCCGTATGTCATTGCGGATACTCTCCTGAAGAACGGGAAACATGAGCTCAACCCGCCGGTCGAGATTCCGCGGCATCCAGTCCGCACTCGCAAGATACAACTCTTCCGCTCCCCCGTTCTGAAACCAGAGTATGCGGGCATGCTCAAGATAGCGGTCAATAACACTCCGTACGGTTATCGTTTCGCTCATACCCGGAACCCCGGGCACCAGCATGCAAATTCCGCGCACATTGAGCTGTATCCGCACACCTTCCCGGCTCGCGCGGTACAGCGCATCAATTATATCCGGATCGGCGAGGCTGTTCATTTTCGCCATGATATACCCGGGCTTTTCGGGTATTGACCGTTCAATTTCCCGGTCAATCAGCGATATGAGCTGCGGCTTGAGATCTACCGGAGCCATGATGAGCCGTCTGGTATGCAGAATACCGGAGTAACCGGAAATCATATTGAAGAAAAGCGTCGCGTCATTTACGATTTCGTGGTTTTCGGTGAAAAGGGACATATCTTCGTAAAATTTTGCCGTACGGTCATTATAGTTTCCTGTCGAGAGATGCACATATCGGTGGGTTCCGTCAGCTTCACGGCGAACGACAAGCAGTATTTTCGCGTGAACCTTGAGACGGGCAATGCCGTATACCACGATAACGCCAACATCTTCGAGACGCTGCACCCAGGAAATGTTCCTTTCCTCATCGAAACGGGCTTTGAGCTCGACAAACACCGTGACCTGTTTGCCCGCGCGGGCGGCCCGTTCGAGGGCCCGAACCACGGGAGAGTCGCCGCTTGTGCGGTACAGGGTCATTTTGATTGCAAGTACATCAGGATCAGTAACCGCATCATTGAGAAAATGGAGGACAGGTTCATATGATTGATACGGAACATGCAGGAACAAATCGGTCCTCTTGAGCTCGTCCCAGAGGGGACCCTCTTCCGGAAAAGAAACCGGATGATAATTTTTCCAGGGTTCATAACGAAGCGAATCGAGACCGGGAGCGAGAACGAGATCCATGAATGTTGAAAGGTCTATGGGACCGTCAACCGGATACACATCGGAATCGGACAAAGCCATGGATTCTTTGAGGCAGGAAAGCAGTTCAGGACTGTCTCCGGTACACATAAGGCGCACCGGCAGCGAAGAAAGACGCGAATCAAGCACTTCCTGAATGGCCGCAATGAAATCGTCATCCCGCTCTTCATCAACAGCGCCGTTCGCGTCACGGGTAACCTTGAACAGAATGCTTTCCGTTATCTCGAATCCGGGGAAAAGACGAAAGGCGAACTCACGAACCACATCATCAAGGAGCGTAAACACTCGGCAGCCGCCTTCATCGGGAAGCCAGACCACACGGGGGATGCTTGCGGGAATCTGGACAATGGCAACCGGGTTACGCACCAAATCGCCGGATTGCCTCGTGTCCGGAGCACCGGCTTCCAGGGCTCCTGTTGTTTCAAGAAAACGCGAAACAGCTGCATCAGAGTTATCTCCGGTATGCCGGAGCATAAAGGCCGCGTGAAGGCGCAGATTGCCGAGGCTCGGCAGCTCGCCGTCCACCGGAGAACGCAGCGGGGTAAGAAGCGGAAAAATATCATGCATGAATACCGACTTCAGGTATTGGCGCTGCTCCGCCGAATATTCCGTACCGGTAGTATATCGCACGCCTTCTTTGGCCAGGCCGGGAAGGATACATTCCATAAGACATGAATACTGTGCCGCAACAATTTCATGAACCCGGCGGGATATGTTGTCCAGCTGTTCGGAGGCGGTCATTCCGCTCGTATCCCGCAAATCGCTCTGGTTCCGGTGCTGGGATTTGAGTCCGGCAACACGGATCATGAAAAACTCGTCAAAATTGGACGACACGATGCTGAGAAAACGGAGACGTTCAAGAAGCGGAACTGATGGCTGAAGCGCCTCATCAAGAACCCGTCCGTTGAATTCCACCCATGATAATTCACGGTTAAAATAGCTGTTTTGTTTTGAACTCATTACAACCGTCCTTATACAACAACGAGTTTGTATCCGAACACATCCTCGAACAAACCGGCTTTCTCCTCGAGTGCAATCCGTTCAAGCATTGTGTGATGGGTGCCATGTGCCCGCAGAAACAGGGTATCCCGGGTCAGTTCCATATCAAAATCTTCAATATGCTGTGAATGCCCCCGATCCAGCGCATCGGCGACCCTGAGCAGGGCAGAAAGCTTCAGCACCATGGTTCGGTCGGTCCGGGGGAGCGAAGCATATTCGGAATGGGAAGCCTGCGGGTTTTCTCCCCGATGATACCGGACAATATTGGATATGATGTGAATATCTTCCCGGTTCAGCCCGAAAATATCGGAGTTCGATACGATGTACTGACCATGGAGGTGATGATCCCCGGGACGAATATAAAACCCGACATCATGAAGAATGGCTGCGGTTTCCAGAAGAAGCCGTGCGTGCCGGTCAAGTGCCAGTTCGCTTTTCAAACTGTCAAAGAGTTTGAGCGCAATACGGGTAACATACCGCGAATGCTCCTCATCCATGTGGTATTTCTTTCCAAGGTTCACAGCCGAAGCAATAACCTGAAGATAGAAGGCTTCATTGACCTGATTTGCCGAACCGGTAAGCCGTGAAATGATCAAACCTTCGCGGATTGAGAGGAAGGGAACGAGGACCGTCTCTGCCGCGGTCATTTCGAGGAGATACGTATAGCCCAGAAGCCCGGGAACGAGCGATTCCGCATCAGAATACCCCACACGGAACCGCTGCATGATTTCTTCCGGTGTTGACCGGGAAACCTGTTCGGTAAAACTGATGAAATCATCCCTGCTTATTACGGAAAGAAGGTCTGTTACCCGGGTACCGATGCTCCGGGCAACAAGACGGGCATCGCTGCCAATAGCGATGAGCTGCTGAATTTCGCTCATCTTCAATTCATTATTCAGGTTTTCCGCAGTAGTGCGCATATACTCATGCAGAAACCGGCGCATATCATGCTCGGATCCCATCATGGCCTGTATCTGGCGTTCAATAATTACCGTACCCATACGAAAGCTGTGGGCGGCAACCATTGTGCCCTTTTTTAACAGCATTATTTCAGTCGATCCGCCGCCAACATCCATGATGATGGAATTGGTTTCAAAGGACCAGTCCGGAGCTTCCCGGAGCGCATGTTCGACAACCAGATACATGAGACGGTTCTCTTCAATTCCGTCTACTACATGCACCCTGAACCCGGTCTTTACCGCAACACGGTCAAGAATCGTGTCCCGGTTCCGGGCTTCCCGGATTGCACTGGTTCCCACAACGGTAACCCGTGAATCCGGTATATCCCATCCCTTCAATATCTCGCGGTAACGGTTCAAAATGGTCAAACACTGCAACAGGGATTCACGGGTAATGACTCCGGTGGTAAAAACGTCCCGGCCCAGGGCAAGCGCGCGTTCCGAGCGGTCAATAACAGCCCACGCTCCCGTAGCGGATATATCCGCTACCAGAAGACGAATGCCGGTTGACCCAATTTCTATAACAGCTTCCTGTCTCGCCTGACTGTGCATACGCGTTCCCGTTACCGCTCGACGCGGTTACAGTTTATCAATGAGCATTGAACACTTTCCGGAAGGTATCGGCAGGGTTTTTTTCTTTTGTCCGAGAATATTTATGGTAAAGTAATACAGTTTTTCGCTTTCCATATGAATTTCCCAGCCGCGCTGACTCTTGGTTGACAGGATGGTAATGAGATTTCTTTTGAGACTCAGATTCTCTATACCCATGACTTCCAGATTGGGAATTATCCAGTCAACCGTTTTCCGTGGAAGGCTGATGGACAGTCCAATAATATTCTCAATCATGAGCGTAATGGTTGAAAGTCCGGCATAGGGCAGATACTGCTTTCTCGGGAATCCTTCCTTGCCGGGCCAGTGCGCCTGGCCTTCTTTCGTGGGCATGTAGGCTTCCCACAAAAAACCCTTGTTATGCTCACCGTTCGGGGATAGGGCATCAAGAACATGATACAAATGCCGTATCGCGCATTCCCGCGCAAGATCCCACCGGTTATATTTCTCGAGACCCTTGATTACCATGAAAGTCAACGGAGGAAACACACTTCCCCGGTATCCCATTCCCCGTTCGTCAAATTCGGGATCATCCGCGGAAAGAGACGGGAACGGATGATCCACTCCAAACGTTTTCGGATTCTGAAGATGGGAAATGAGCTTGTCCGCCTTGTCCTCATTGGGTATTTCCGCAAGCAGCGGCCAGAACCCGGCAATAGTCTTCTGGGGAAGTTTTTCCTCAGAACTGTCAATGTCATGGTAAAATCCGGTTTTCTGATTCCACATGAGGGAATTGATTCTTGTTTTCAGCGAGAAATACATCCGCTTGTACTGAAAACTCAGATCCTTGTCGTTCAGAATATCGCCGAGCGCCGACATGTACAACGCATTGATCGCAAGCGCGGTGTTAAAATCCACCAGATACGCAGCTTTTTTACGGGGAGAGTTCTTCATGGTTGTTGCAGCAAGAGGAACCTTGTACAGACCGTTCGATTTCTTGAAGGTCGTATCAATCCAGTCCATATACCGCTGCAGGACGGGCATGACTTCCTTGATCCGTTTCTTGTTCGCGGATTTGTGAAAGAGATTATACTCGGCCCATGCAAACAGGGGCATACCAATCCCCTCGGGGTTCTCCCGCGTTACCACGGGTTCTCCACTCAACAGGTTGTACTTCCAGCGGATTGCACCATTTTCTTCCTGATGCTGGTAGAAAAAGTCAAGACTCT
>CAZQEF010000101.1:0-6300 GCA_964592325.1 uncultured Treponema sp.
CCTGAGTTCCTTTACATCCTCACCGTCCTCCACCCGCTCAAGATAGTCGGGAATATCGTCAAACAGCTTGCGCAACCGGTCCTTCCAGGTGTTCTGGGTTTGCTGGAATTCGGTAAGAAGATCGGTAAACTGCAATGAACTCTGATTGAAAGAAGCTTTGGTTATTACCGTTTCGCTGACCAGATTCAAAAGATAATCTATTCGGCGGGAATCCACCCGAAGAACAGAACCCGATGCATGTACCGGTGATCCTGCAGATCCTTTTTTCCGGTTCTCCGCAACAATTGCGTCACCGTGATCTTCAGTGTCCGTATCCGGAGCGGCAGCTTCCGGTACATGGTCAACCGGCTTTGATTCTGCCTCGGGCACCGTTTTTGTCCGGGGAACTGCCGCAGCAGCAGGGACGGATTGCGCCGGTGCTGTCGAAAACGGCGAAACAGTAACACTCATTGTTACATCGGAAATGGCGGCAGCACGTTCAAGGTCCCCGGCAGTCTCGGTGGACGCAACAAAATAAACCACATTCTCGTGGAATTCATCCTCATAGAGTGCATCGAAGTCGGGAATGGTCTTGAGAACCTGTCCGGTATCCTTGAGCGCTGCAAAAACCTGTATACCGCCAACCGTGTTCATGGGATTATTTTCATCAAACACAACCGCGACGGTGAATACACTTGCCCCGGGAGGCACAGCTTCCTGCAATTCCAGTATTTCGTATTCAGACAGCTGCGGCAATGTGTCGGATGCTGCCGCAGCCGGAGACTTTACGGATCTGGTTTCCGGTGAAGATGGTTTCTTTGCAGGTTTTGAAGCAGTTTTCTTCTGAGTCTTCTTTTTACTGTCCTTTGCCGGTATCATCTGTTCAAGCTTTTCCTTGACAGAATCGGTATCACCGTCATATACGGACCCTTCCGAACGCGAAGCAAGCATTGCCTTGATACAGTCAAGCGCCTGGAGGAGTACATCAACTACTTCCTCCGTAATGGCGAGCGATCCTTCCCGGATTACATCGAGAAGATCTTCCATGACATGAGTAAAACCGGAAAGCTCATGCATTTCGACCGTTGCAGAACCACCTTTGAGGGTATGAGCTGCACGGAATATTTCATCTATCGCATCATGGTTTCCCGGATCATTTTCTATTACGAGTATATTGCTTTCCAGGGTAAATACCTGTTGCTCTGCTTCACTGAAAAAATCTTTAAGCAGTTCTTCGTTGTTGATATCCAGATAATCACTCATATAGGTAAAGTGTATACGGTTTTATCGATTAGTCAAGAATAAACCGGGATCGCCCGGCTCTTTTCGGACATTTATGATAGCGGTGTTTTCGGTAATGGTATATACTGTACCAAGGAGAATTCATGAGTATCCGCACGATATCAACCTTTTCCTTCCTTTTTCTCGTTACGTTGGCGTTATGCGCGCAACAGGTCTCGCTTGCGCGCCTTGAAGTTGAATCAACAGGATATGTTCCTGACGGGAAGGATACTCCGGTATTTGCTGCCGGAGGGATAATTGCGGGCCGCTTTCTCCCGGCATACTGGATCCGCTTACGGGTTGCAGCACGGTTTGAAATCACTGATACGGCAGAGTTTTTTTACGGTCTCGACAAGGAAACCGACGAGGGTTCTTTTACTTTCGACGGCGCCGATATCACCTTTCCCTCACTCAACGGCACATCCTGGTCATGCATTCTGTTTACCGGCTTTCTTGATGATCCGTCTTCGGATTCACTGCTCCGCGAATTTCTCAAGGTTCGTATGGATGAACCCGAATTTCACGGACTTCCTTCGGGAATGGCGTTTTCCCCTGAAAGTGAAATACGGGGAACCGGCATCGGACTGGCGGGACTCCCCGGGAACGCGAATACGGCAGCCGGAATGTACGGTTACTGGAATGACCGTATCGGTGATGATGCGGCCGGCTCGTTTGACCTGCGGATCGGTATTGCCGGACGGGTTCTGCTTGTGACCGCATATGGGGGCGGCACATTCCAGGCAAATGGAAACAATGCCGTTTTCCGTACGGGCATCGCTTCGCTTGCCAATCCGGGAAAACCCTACCAGCTCTATGCGGAAGCCGGTCTGAAAAAGTTTGATTCCGGCTCAAGCGACCTGGGAAAGAACATGTATCTGCTGTTCGAACCCCGCATGTATTTTGATAATGCGGAAATTGCCCTGTCCTTTTTTTCCTCGCCGGTTTTTCCCGAAAATGCGCCAAGCCATATGGCAATCGAGGCCGAAAACAACTACATCGGGCTCAACTTCCTCCTGGCGTTCGGCAATACAGACTACAGGAAATGGAGAAGCGGCATCAGTCTTCTTGCCTCGATGGATCCCGAAAATCCCGGTTCCCTTACGCCTTTTTCCTTCTCGATCAGTCCTTTTTACACGATACGACTTTCGGATTATACTCTCGACATAACAGCGGTAATTAACCCGCTCCACCTCGACGATATCAGGGACGCCGGTGAAATCCGGCTCCTATTCAAGGCGGTTTATTGATGAAAAGACTTGTACTTTTTCTTCTGCTTGTGGCGCCCCTTTCCCTTTTTGCGACCGATCTGGACATCTGCGCAACAACCAGTACTTTTACCTTCGACGGCATGGGTTACCTGTCTGCATGGAGTCCCTCTTTTGGCGGGAAAATTGCGGTAACAGACAAACTGACAAGCAGGATGGACGGTACCATATCTTTTGAGCGGGACACGGTGAGCGGAAACACGCTTTCCGCGATGGGCACCTACCGCACATCATTCCTGGAAATTTCAGGCGGCCCTTCTCTTGGAGTGCTGAACAGCACCCAGGATGACGATGATGTTACCATGCTGTTTCAGCCGGGGCTTGCCCTTGGCTTCAGTGTCATCATTCCGGGGAAATTTATTGGCCGGGCTTATTCAGAGTTTGCGCTTCCGCCGGCCGCTTCATCCGCTGGACAGGTATATCTTCAGCGGGGAGAACTCTCGATAGGGTTTTATCTGCCGAACATTCTCTGCACGGCCAGGGTTTCCCAGCGCAGTACCGTCACTTTGGGCGACAGTATGACAATAACAAAAAGCATCATAGATTACGGTATATACTCCGAAGCGTTCAAAAAGGGGTCACCGTTCAGGATCAATGTCGATTTTATTTACCGTGTTTCCGACTATTACCTGTCAACCGACAACCCCGCAAACCGCAAATTCGGGCATCTGGTACTCGGCGGAGGCGCGACCTGGGTTCCCCGCAACGACTTCAACATATACATCCGGGGAGCCGGCTCGCTTTATACATTCTCCCTTCTGGACGATGTAAACGATCAGAATGATTTTTTCTTTGATCTCTCGCTTGGCG
Source organism: uncultured Treponema sp. (assembly GCA_964592325.1). GTDB lineage: Bacteria > Spirochaetota > Spirochaetia > Treponematales > Treponemataceae > Teretinema. The sequence goes on from CAZQEF010000101.1 coordinate 3,336, forward strand.
TCCGCATGACCCTGGGATCACCGCCCGTTATCGATTGACAAAAAAAAGCCCGGCCGGTTTACCCCGGACGGGCTTTTTTCTTACAGCTCCAACGACATAAGCCGTTTGGCCGCTTCCATGATCTGTTCCCGATGCCCGAAGGAACTGAACCGGATGTACGACTCTCCGGCGGCACCGAATCCCGAGCCCGGTGTGCATACTACATGGCATTTCTCGAGAATCGCGTCAAAGACATCCCAGCTTTTTTTCCCGGGAAAGCGTACCCATACATAGGGCGCATTGTCGCCGCCGTATACTTCGGCCCCCATACGGGAAAAATTCGGCCCGTTCAGGGCATCCCTGATAATCCGGGCATTTTCCAGATAATAATCGATGGTCTCACGGGTTTCGGTGAGGCCCACAGGGTCAAGGGATGCAAGTCCTCCTGCCTGGGCAATATTGGACGCACCGTTGAATATGGTGGAGAACAGACGGCTCCAGTCCCGTATGACCGGAGTACCGTCCGCAAACAGGAGATCTTTCGGAACGATGGTCCAGCCGAGCCGTACGCCGGTAAAGCCGACCGGCTTCGAGAAGGATCCAACTTCGATTGCGCATTCCCGGGCACCGTCTATTTCAAAAATTGACCGTGGAAGGGCCGGATCGCGGATAAAGGCCGCGTAGGCTGAGTCGAAAACAATGATACTCCCCTTTTCACGGGCGGTTTTAACCAAAAGGGTCAGCTGGTCACGTGTTGCCACGGCGCCGGTCGGGTTGTTTGGAGAGCAGAAATAAACCAGCGAGTTTCCGGGAATCAGCGCGGGATCGGGGAAAAAGGAGTTTTCCCGTGTACAGGGCAGGTAGGTTATTCCCGAGTAATTCGTGGTACCGGGAATCATCGCGTTTGCCGCTCCAACCATCACCGATCCGTCAACATACACCGGATAGGCGGGATCCTGCACGGCGACCTCTGCCTTTGAACCAAAAAGATACTGAATGCGGCCAATATCGCATTTTGCTCCGTCGGAGACAAAGACCTCGTCAGCAGCAATGCGGTTCTGGTATAGAACTTCGGCAATTCTTTCCCTGAGATCCATGTTTCCGGCTTCGTCGTCGCAGTAACCGGAATAACCTTCTTTGGTTCCGAGACGGGCGACTTGTTCCGACAGGGCTTCCACAATGTGGGGAGTCAGGGGCTCGGTCGTATTTCCGATTCCCAGACTGATGATTTTTGCATCGGGGTGTTCCGCGGCAAACGTACGGCGCCGTTTGCTTATTTCGGGGAAAAGATATCCGGATTTCAAATGGGAAAAAGCGTTGTTTCGTGTGATCATAAAGATGTTTCCTTTTGGAAACATTATACCAGTTATTGGGGCAGCTGTGCAACAGGAAGCTCTGAAAAGGCAAAATCGCGTACCAACCGGTTAAACAGTCCGCACATGACGATTTGTCCGCCTTCGACGGTATAATGGGATCCGTCATCGGTCATGACCTGAATCACCTTTCCCGGTGTCAGTTCATGTGAGTCCTCGTATGAATTTCCCGAGCCGGGAAATATCTCTTTGAGTGATACCCGCGTAAGCACATCGGGACTGTACTCCTCCGCGACGGCATCATGTATTTGTTCTATGTAGGCAAGACTCTCGTTATACGCTTCGTTTTTTACCTGCGGCATACCGATCCAGTAAACTCTCATTGCCCGGGAAAGAGCGATATCAATGATATTCCGGCATTTATCCCGGTACACCAACTCCCAGTCTTCGGTGCGTTTTCTGAGTGCACGCCGGTTGTCAGCCCAGAAGTTCTGATAATCATTCATACCGAGCATGATCACTACAGCGTCATACTCCTTTCCGGCAAGGGTATCTTCCAGTTTGCGGGGCCAGTCATAAAAGTCATCGCGAATAAAGCCGGATGAATGTATCGCAAGGAAATCAACATCAATTGCGGAGTTCTTCCCGGCCAGCCGGGATAATCCCGACGCAAGGCTGAAAACCTGCGAATCCCCGAAGAAATACAGCGGAAGCGGATGCTCACGGGAGTATACGCCGACCGTCCGGGTTCTTTCACCGGAAGACGATGTTTGTGTTTTTTCATTTTCGGACGCTCTACCTGAAAGAGCGATGCGGGCACCCTCCCGCGCATTTTCAGGGGAGCGGGAATTCTCCGGAAGAACGGTCACATCTTCCCGGGGGATCTCCGGGTCGGACACTGAAATTTCAGCAGCAGGCTCCCGACGGTTAAAATACCGGGAATCCCATGAACTGTGCTGTGAAAGCCCGGTAAAGCCAAGAAACGCGGTTCGGGCACGGGGAACCAGGGTATCCAGACGGATTTCATCGGCATAAGCCGATACGGCTTCCGTGGCCGAAAGAACCACCGCCCGCAGGTGGAGGTTCCCTATCCGTGATGCCGGTATCCACAATGACCGGGCACACAGTATGGCGGCGCAGACAAGTGTAACAGCCGTGATGATGAGAACCTGATTCGGACTGTAGTGGTCATCGCGACGAAAGAACATGCCTTGTCCGCCATCCTCCTAAAACTGGAAATAAATGAAAGGAGCGATACCGGACATGCCGATAACCGTCAGCAGGGCAAAAAAACCTCCAAGCAGAACGCCCTTCACCGGAATCGGCACCGCAATCCAGTACTGCATGCTTCTTTTTCGGTATTTACGGGGAAAAAACTGAATCGCAATAACGAGAAATACCAGAAGGAGAGGAACCGCCAGCGGAATGGTACGTGGTACAGACCAGTTTCCCAGAGCTATGACCAGATCCTGAAGGAAACGCAGTCCCGGTGCACGGAACACTGCCCAGCTGACTGTTACAAACGAAAAGGTAACGGCAATCTGAAAGGCGGCCTTCAGGGGGTGTCTGCTGCGTATCCTGCCGTAATTGCACAGACGTTCAATTGCAAGAGCAAGCCCCTGCATGAGTCCCCACAAAACAAAGGTAAATGACGCACCATGCCATAAACCGCC